>JBFLXB010000007.1 GCA_040757335.1 Nitrospirota bacterium
CCCCGGCGCCCACGAGGCGGCAGACGCTGTCTGATGCCTGGGGAGCCCCGCAAGGCCTGAGGCGCGTGCCTCGGCGGCGTCCTCACGATGGGGAATATCCCGATAGGAGCTTTATCCATGCGCTTCGGTGGAGTCGAGGTGGGGCGCGGTGACGTCCAGGGCCGGCGGCGCCGAGTGCAGACCGCCCCTTTCGGTGGGGTCTTCGCCGAGTGGCCCATCGTCCCGGTTCCACCACCCCGCTCATCGAACCGGACGTGCGGATTTCCCGCATCCGGCTCTCCGACTGGTTTCATGCGTAGGCTCACGGTGGGGACCCCAGATGCAGCGTTCGCAGCCGCAGGACTCCGAGTTCACCGAAGATCCGGTCGGCCGGGAAGCGCCGGGTGCCGCGCGTCGGCACCTTGTGGCGTCGCCTGAGAAAGTGGCGCACGCAGTGGTAGACATACTGGTCCACTGCCCGATATGCCAGGGTGCGCGTTCCGTAGCTGAAGTAGGTGGCCCATCCCCGCAAGGCGCGGTTCAGTCGCGTGACCACCTCGGGCCACGGGGCTTGATTCCCCGGCCGCAGGATCCCTCGCACCGCCTGCTTGACGCGGCGGACGCTCTTCCGGGATGGCTGCGCGGCCACGTACGTGTGGCCGTCTTTCCGGTAGCGTTCGATCCCAAACCGATACCCGAGGAAGTCGAACGTCTCTCGGCGGGCGTTGCGGATGCCGGTCTTGGTCTCGTTCAGGGTCAGCCCGATCGCTCGCATGACGCTCCGTGTCCACTCCAGGGCCGCCGCCGCGTGGCCGCGGCTGACGATCACCAGGTCGTCCGCGTAGGTGATGATGCGCGCCCGGTACTGCCAGTCCTTCCCCTGTCGTCGCCACGCCTTGAGAATGCGGTTCATGTAGATGTTGGCCAGCAGCGGGCTGATGACGCCGCCCTGGGGCGTGCCCATCCGGCTCCGCTTGCCGCCTGTCATCGTCCGATTCCCGCGCTCATCGCGATCTTCGACCGGCACCTTAAGCCAGTTCTTCACCAGCTTCAACATGCCTCGGTCCACCACCCGCCGCGCCACGCTCTGCATCAGCTCGGTGTGCGGGATGGTCTCGAAGTACCGCGACAGGTCGGCGTCGACCACGTCCGTAAATCCATGACACAGGGCCGTGTGAACGACCTTCACGGCTTCCTGTGCGCTTCGCCTAGGCCGATAGCCGTAGGCACTGTCCTCGAAGTCGGCCTCGAAGATCGGTTCCAGCACCAGCTTGGCGGCGGTCTGTACCACTCGATCCCGAATCGTCGGAATCCCGAGCGGTCGCTCGCCGCCTCCCGGCTTGGGGATCATCACCCGTCGCACGGGGTCTGGCTGGTATGTCTTTTCGTGCAACTGCTGTCTCAGCCCCGCCAACCACGTCTCCACGCCCTGCGCCTCAATGTCCGCGAACCGCACCCCGTCCACGCCCGGCGCTCCGCCGTGTTGCCGCGAGAGCCGGTATGCATGGGCCAAGATGTCTTCCCGGTACACCTTGTCGTAGAGCCGGTAGAAGCGGTACGCGGGCTCCGCCTTCGCCTTCGCATACAGCTTCCTCTGGAGCTGCCGGATCAACTCCGGGGTCTCAAGGCTCACGCCAATCCCCTTCCGCTCGCTCCGTCCGAAGCCCCCAGAAGTGAGGCCCCTTCCCTCCCCCGGCGTTACCCGGCTTCGTCAGTACTATGGGCCTCTCCGACGCCCGCTCGGGCGGTGGCCTCACGCCACATCGAGGGTCGCGACCCCTCACCCGTCCGGGCCTCCCACGTTTCGCACAGGACCTTCCCCACGTGCCGTCCCCATTACCCCGGTGGACCGCGCAGGGTGCACTCATCGGCTGCTTCCCCCACGCGCGGCGGCCTTCCCCGTTATTCAGGCGGGTCGGCGTCCACGACATCACTTTCGAGGCCTGCTCAGGGTTCACTCGCGTTACGGCCCATGACGTTGCGCACCCACCCACGGTGGGCGATGTTCGCCGGGGCTTTGACGGCCGGCGTTGCCACCGTCCGCCACCCGGGTCGCTACCCAGTTGAGCCGACCACTACTGGGACGGATCTCTCATCCGCTGGTCCTCTGCGCCTTCGTGGCGCACTGAATAATGCGGGCTAAGTAGATCGTACAGCCAGTCGCGACTCACTCCGGGGACCACGCTGCTCAAATGGTCTGCCCAAGCATCAAAGCTTTCCTTTGATACCCCAACAAATGGCAACCCTTTGAGAGTAGTTCCGTCCTTCCAGAGAGCGGACAACCAACCCACAATTTCCTGGAACGTTTCGTCGTCGGGTCGAGCTTCGGCGGCCCTCTTCCACGACTCGACCAGACCATGACCACCGTCGAATAAGCGGTGTTCCCCGCCACCGATATGCGTGCGGAGATACGTGGCGTCAAGTGCACGATCGTACACGGTTGCCGCACCCTCCGTGATGCCTTTGCTCCAACGAAGCAATGCATCTGGAGATAAAAAAGCCGCTACCGGGCTTACGTAGTCAACGGCGTACCCCGCAGCGGACTTACCCACCTCGAGTCCGCGAGCCATGAACTCTGAAACTTTCGCAGCTGTTTGGCTGTCACTTACCGCAGCCCATTCTTCTCTCGCACGCTTTCCCCACGACTGTGCTTTTTCACGGGCTTTACGCCAGATATCCTTTGAGCGATTGGGCTCGGACATTGGAACTCCTTGTACACCTAACGCCAAAACTAACCCGCCGGCCTCCGACATAACGAGCGAAGCGAGCGGCCCCGCTGGCACCCGGTCGGGTTGAGTGCCGGGTTAGGCGATTGGATCAAAACCCAAAGAATCTCATTCTCACCATGGTGAATACCGTACCGAAAATGAGGAAGCCTATGATCCCATATATGAACCAGTTCCACAAAGTGCTGCGAGTTCTGCTCGTACGAGAGTCGAACGAGCTGTATGGTTTAAAAACGATTCTTGAAACCCAATAGAACACGACGAGGCCAGCCGACACCCAACTCGTGATTAGCCAGATATTCTGACTTCTTAGGGTCATCGCAGGCGAGAAGAACACGACGAGAGGAGAAAGGGAAAAGACAATGAGCTCTACGACGATTGGGGGGTTATAAAACCAATTAAAGTTGCGGTGCGGCTCTAAGAGTCTTTTCAATCCATCGCACAGCGCGGTCGCTAATTCTCTTGCATTCCGTGCATGGCAATTGATAGACAGTTCTGAAGAGGCTCTGCGACGATGAAAACGCAGTCTGACCATTAACAACTCTTGCTTCGAGTAAAGACGACTGGCCTCGACTGTAATCCCCTGGGTCCGATCGGAAAACAAGGCTGGGCCAAAGTCAGAGATACTCTTAAGAACCTCGGTACCGAGGCTATCGGTTATAGACAGAGTATATTCATCGCGAAACGCTTCTTGCTGGTTACCATAAAGATTACCCATGGCAGTCTTGAGGTAATCTTCCAGACCACGGAGTAAATCCTTATCTACGCAGCAAGAAGGGAGGATCATCTCCAATCTAAACTCTGTCATCGCGCCCGCTATGACTCCGATCCGGAAAGCCTAACAGCAAAACTAACCCGCCGGCCTCAGAGCCAACGAGCGAAGCGAGTGAGCGCCGCCAGCAGCCGGTCGGGTTGAGTGACGGGTTAGGCAGCACTCAGTCATCGTCAGTTGTACTGTCCGACTCGCGGAAGGCGGCTCCGTGAAATCCTCTCGCCTCACCGACAACAGGAAAGCCGGGATCATTTGGATCTGAGTATCCCGCGGAACCGCGCTTTCGGGCGCGGCGACCGGCGAAAACCAGGAAGAATCCCAGCAGTATGAGTCCGACTCCAATGGGATAGTAGACGATGGCCACCCAATGACCAAATGGGAAAACCATCGCGCCAATGCCCGCTATCAACACCCCGATAAGTTCTCGTGGACTCATGTGTGGCCTAACGCCCGAACTAACCCGCCGGCCCCCGGCACAACGAGCGGGAGCGAGCCGCCCTGCCGGCACCCGGTCGGGTTGAGTGTCGGGTTAGACCGCTTATGGGTCTCGGGGTTTGGCGATGGCACGTGTTTGTGCCTTATGTCCAGGCAAGTTCTCATTCTCCCAGTTAGCGAACGCGTCTAGACGAAGACCGACAGGTTTCTCCAACCATTGATCAGAGAAGAAGTGTGTCCAGACGTACTCTTTGAGAAATCCAGCTCGGTCAACATCAGCCAGCTGATCGAAATATGAGTCCACAGGGGTAGGAGACTTTTCTTTCAGGGAGAGCCAGTACTCAACAAGATTTCTTCGCGCATCCAGCTCTTCCGAGAAGGAATAACGATAGACGCCTTGACCCGGAAATGTCCTTATGAACTTCCAATCTATCCACTTTGCCCTCGCGTTTGCGTACACCAGCCACCCGACCAGCACCGATTCGTTTGTCTTGTCGAGCGTATCATCCACCACGATAACGGATGTTGATGGCTCAAACGACAAAGTGGCTGTCACGCAATAGTGTAGAAACAGAACGGTCAGGAATAGCAGCCGGCCTCCATAGCGCCATGGAGTGCTCACTATCGATACAGTGGGTAGCATCAACTCAATCGCGGTCTAACGCCAGAACTAACCCGCCGGCCTCCGAGCCGACGAGCGCAGCGAGTGAGCCCCGCTAGTATCCGGTCGGGTTGAGTGCCGGGTTAGACCTGCCATCTCGTGAGTAGATTGTTGACTTTGCCGTCGGCGTGAGCCTTCCGACCACTTGGCAGTACCAAGCACACCGAACCTTCTGGGAGCTGATAGTCGCGCTCAATACGCCGAGTGATGCCGCCCACCGTTGCATCGACGCGCGCCGCCCTGAACCGCACTGGATTCTGCTTCTTCGGTTTCCTCTTTGCCATTCCGAGTCTCCTCGTGTGGAGGTCTAACCATTGATTGACTTGCCAAATTGCCCTGATAGTGCGATATTGGCGGGGTTTTCAGGCAGTGTTACCCCATACCGTTATCACCGATCAGGGCACCGTGGCTCCAACCTTATGCCTGACCTGACGGGAAGTCAACGACCCAGGCTCCTGGACGACGTGCGGAACGTGCTCCGCCTTCACCACTATTCCATTCACACCGAACGATCCTACGTGGATTGGATCGTCCGGTTTGTTCGTTTTCACCGGATGCGCTCACCACAAGGCGGCGGTTCGACGCGCCGAGTTGACCAAGCCGATCAGCGCGCATACCTTTCGCCATTCCTTCGCCACCCATCTCCTTCAGCGCGGAACTGACATCCGAACCATTCAAGCACCTCCTGGGGCACACCGATGTGTCCACCACCATGATCTACACCCACGTCCTGCAGCAGGGCGGTCACGGCGTCGTGAGCCCACTGGACGATCTGGGTGCCTGATCATCCTTCCGTTGGCTTAGATGCACGAGGGACCGGCCCCGGGCGAGGTTTTCGAGAGCCGGAAGATTTATGCGGTGGAGGCGATGACCCCCCCGCCGACCACCACGTTGCCGTCGTAGAACACGATGGACTGGCCCGGAGCGACCGCGCGCTGGGTCTGGTCGAACACGACGCGCAGCAGCCCATCGCGATACGGACTGAGCGTGGCACAGGCCTCGGGTGTCTTGTAGCGGTACTTGGCGGACACCCTGGTCGGCTCGGTGATGGCGGCCACCGCACCCAGGCGCACGTCCTCGACCTCGCACGCGTTGGTGTACAGGTCCGCCTCGCCACCCAGCACCACCAGGTTGCGCTCGGCGTCCAATTCCGTGACGTAGCGCCGCTCGCCGGCAGCCACGCCCAAGCCGCGGCGCTGGCCCACGGTGTAGAACGCCACGCCGCGATGGGATCCGAGGGCTTCGCCGCCCACGCCCACCATCGCGCCCGGCTGTTCGGTCTCGGGCAGTTGAGCCGCCACGAACTCCCGGTAGTCCTTCTGCGTGACGAAGCAGATTTCCTGGCTCTCCGCGATGTCGTCCACGGGCAAGCCCATGGCCTCGGCCCGCTGCCAGACCTCGGCCTTGGTGAGTCCACCCAGCGGGAACAATGTGCGGCGGAGCTGATTCTGCGAGAGCCGATACAGGAAGTAGCTCTGGTCCTTGAGAGGGTCGACGCCCTTGAGTAGGCGATGGCGACCGGAGCGTGCGTCGTGTTCCACGCGCGCGTAATGCCCGGTGGCCAGCAAATCAGCGCCCATTTCTTCGGCAGCTTCAGAGAGCAGCGCGAACTTTACGCGCTCGTTGCACAAGACGCACGGGTTGGGCGTGCGGCCGGCGGCGTACGTAGCGCAAAAATCGTCGATCACCGCGCGACGAAACCGCTCCCGCGCGTCGATCACTCGATGCGGAATCCCCAGTTCCTTTGCGACGTATTCGGCGATCCCGATCTTGCAGCACGAGCGATCCTGCCAGCGCTTCTCGCGTTCACCCGGCTCGGACCAGGTGCGCAGCGTCACACCCTCGACACGATACCCGAGAGCGACGAGCATCGATGCCACCACCGCGGAATCCACCCCGCCGCTGAGGCCGACCACAACCTTTTTCCCTCGGTTCATCATGCTTGTGTTGGATTATAGGGCAAGCCTAGAGCCTGCCCAAGGCGTGTATCTTCGCTATTGTGGGTACTAAATGCAAGGGCGGCCACAGTGGCCGCCCTTGTTGGCCGCCCAGAAGGCGGCGGATGCAAGGCGGAACGAAGCCTCGCACCGCAGCGTACTGTATCGTACGTGAGGATGCGAGGCTGAAGTGACAACGCAGCAGCCGCCGCCTTCTGGGCGGCCGGCCGCGCCGGTTAGTCGTTCGCCGCGATGGCGAGCGGCTCGCGATCCAGCATCACTTCGGTCCGCGCCTCACCCTTCATTTCGCACTGCCCGTTGAACCGTACGCCGGCTTCGATCATCAGCGCGGGAGTTTTGATCGAGCCGGTGACCACGGCGGGATTGAGCAATTGGACCTTCTCGGTCGCCGTCACATTGCCTGTGATCTTGCCGCCGCAAACCAGCGTGCCGACCGACACTTCCGCGTCGATCACCGCGGTGTCGCCCACCACCAGCGTACCGCTGGAAACGATTTCTCCCTCGATGTGCCCATCGACCCGAACCGTGCCTTCATACGTCACCACGCCTTTGAACCGCGTGCCCTTGCCCAAAAACGCGATGATCTCGTCGGGATTGCCGCTTCGCTTTTCGCGATCGTCCACTCTCCTGTTCAGCATCTCGTGGTCTCCTCTCTGTACGTGCCTTGCGGGTCGGGGGCCCTCATAGCCCTTTCGATAAACCGGACGCTGCCGGTCCAGCCTCCAGCCATTCTAGCAGACGTTCCAGCTCCTCGCTCGACGCGTACTGGATACGGATCTGCCCGGCACGGGCCGTTCCGACAATCGACACTCGCGTGCCGATCGCTCGCCCGAGGCGAAGTTCCAGATCCGCGACTTCCACCGGCACCGAGCGACGACGGCTCTTGCGCGAGCCCACGCCGGCCAGGGCTTCGGTCTGTCGCACCGACAGTCCTTCGACCATGACGCGGCGGCCCAGCGCGAGCTGTTTATCAGGCTCCAGTCCCAACAGAGCCTTGGCGTGGCCGTGGCTTAACCGACCGTCGAGCACTGCGTGCTGAAGTTCCTCCGGGAGTTGCAGCAGCCGTAGGGTATTGGCGACGCTCGACCGGTCTTTATGCACGCGATGGGCCAGATCATCCTGGGTCAGACCGAACTGCATCATCAGCCGGCGGAACGCATGAGCCGCCTCCATGGGGTTCAAGTCCTCGCGCTGGAGGTTTTCGACCAGCGCGAGCACCGTGGCATCCTCGGGCGAAGCCTCCTTGATCACCGCCGGAATCTCGGCCAGCCCCGCCCGTTGTGCGGCGCGCCACCTCCGCTCTCCGGCGATCAACTCATACCCATTCGGTATTTTTCGAACCACCACCGGCTGCAGGACCCCTTGGGACTTGAGGGAAGCGGCCAGCTCCTCAAGGGACGACTCGGCAAAGCGCTTGCGCGGCTGGTGCGGGCTTCGCGTGATCAGGTGCACCGGGATCATGACACCCTGGCCCCGTTCTGGAGGTGGGCTCGCGTCTCCCAAGAGCGCCTCCAGACCCCGTCCCAATGCTTTGCGCTCGCCTCCGGGGCGGGCCTTCACCGCCGAGGCGGCGTGTTGATGTTCTATGCCGTCCGTTTGAGCACCTCCTTGGCAAGCTGCATGTACAACTGCGCGCCGCGCGATGCGATTTGGTACAGCAGGACTGGTCTGCCGTGGCTTGGGGCCTCGGCAAGCGTCACGTTGCGCGGAACGATCGCATCGAACACCAACTCCCCCAGATGACTTCGCACTTCGGACGCGACTTGCACCGACAAATTGTTGCGTGGGTCGTACATGGTCAGCAAGATCCCTTCGATACGCAAATCCGGGTTCACGGATTGCTGCAGATGGCGGATCGTATCAAGCAATCGGCTGAGCCCTTCCATCGCATAGTATTCGCACTGCACCGGGATCATGACCGACCGCGCGGCCGTGAGCGCATTCACCGTCAGCAGCCCGAGCGAGGGGGGGCAATCAATGAACACGAACTCATAGTCGCCCACCACCGGATCCAGCGCCCGCCGGAGAAACAACTCGCGTTCAGGCAGGCCAACCAGCTCGACCTCCGCGCCGGTCAAATGCACGTCAGCCGGAATCACGTCCAGGAACTGCAGATCGGTCTTTCGGATCGCCTCGGCCGCCTTGCACGCGCCGATGAGCGCGGCGTAGCTCCCGGCTCCAGGTTCACCGTGCAGACCGACCCCGCTGGTGGCATTGCCTTGGGGATCGAGATCAACGAGGAGGACGCGTCGCTCAGCCACGGCAATGGACGCCGCAAGGTTGACGGCAGTGGTGGTTTTTCCCACACCGCCCTTCTGGTTGGCGACTGCGATGACGCGGCTGGCTCCGTCCATGGTCCGCTCAACGGGCCGCATGGTAGCACAACCACGCGATCAAATGATAGACGTGGACAATTTTTGTGAGAGATGTTCCACGTGGAACATCTCGATGTGGTCTCACGTGGTCGTACGCGCGACCAGCAGAGCAGAGGCGATGTTCGTTTCGGGGAGGTGGTACCGATGGACGACGAACCCTGCTCCAGCGCGATCCGCCTGCTCCCTGGACGCCCAGATCACGACTCGACCGCCCGAAGCGAGCAACGGCACAGCGAGCGCCTTGGCCATTCGGGGCTCGGTGACCGCGCGCATCAACACACAGTCGAATCGATGGCCCAGGTCCGTCGGCATCTGTTTGAGCGAAATCGTCGTCTCCACCACGGTCACTCGTTCGAGCTTGAGTAGGGCGCAGACCGTGGTCAGAAACGCAGCACGTTTCTGACGCGGCTCGATCAAGGTCATGCGTAGGTCGGGTCGAGCCATCTTGATGGGAAGGCCTGGAAACCCAGCCCCCGATCCTAGATCAGCGACCTCCGCGCCCGGAGGCACATCTGCCAACACGGCAAGGCCAGCCAAGGAATCGAGCACATGCCTGCTGATCAGTTCTTGGAGATCAGTGGTCCCGGTGAGATTGATCCTGCGATTCCACTTCTGGAGTTCGACGAGATACCGTTCGAACTGACCGAGTTGGGCTGCAGAAAGGTGCGCGCCCAGTTCAGCGGCGCCACGTTCGAGGATCTGAAGCGGGGTGACAGCTTTCACCCGAGAGTGATCAGGCGGGCTGGAGCCTGGTGGTTGATCCGCCACGGCGTTCACGTTCAAGCGCCACGAGCAGAAGCGAGAGCGCGGCTGGTGTCACGCCGGAGATGCGCGAGGCCTGGCCCAGAGAGCGCGGGGAGACAGCAGTCAGTTTCTCGACCACTTCTCGGGACAGCCCAACGACCTGGGCGAACTGGAATCCGATCGGGATCTTCCGATCCTCAAACTGTTTGAATCTGGCAACGTGCTGCTCTTGCCGCTTTAAGTATCCCTCGTACTTGATCTCCAGCTCAATCTGCTCTGCCAGCTCGGGATCAAGTGCTGCGAACTCAGGCCACATCTCAGCCAGGTCAGCCAACCCGACTTCCGGGCGCTTCAGGAACTGAGCTGCTGTAATATCCGACGAAAATCCTGGCCGAGCTGATGATGGCGCGACAGCCGACACACGGGTGCGCGAGAGCTTTGCGATTTGTCCCTCTATCAAAGCCCGCCGCGCCCTAAACCGCTGGTGGGTCTCAGCATCGATCAGGCCGATCTCTGCTCCGAGGTCCATCAGGCGGACATCCGCATTGTCGTGCCGAAGCAGCAACCGGTACTCGGCGCGAGACGTAAACATCCGGTACGGCTCGTTCGTGCCCTTGGTGACAAGGTCGTCAATCAACACCCCGATATAGGCTTGGGAGCGCTCCAACACCACGGATTCGCGCTCCTGCACAGACAGCGCCGCGTTGATACCCGCCATCAGGCCCTGTGCCGCGGCTTCCTCGTATCCCGACGTCCCGTTGATCTGGCCCGCGTGGTAAAGGCCCGGCACCAGCTTGGTCTCGAGCGTGGGCCAGAGCTGCGTGGGTGGAACAAAGTCGTATTCAATCGCGTACCCGGGCTTGATGAACTCCACGCGTTCGAGGCCAGGAATCGTCCGCACGAATCGATGCTGCACATCGACCGGCAGGCTCGTGGAAATCCCGTTCGGATAGTAGATGGGAGTATCCAGACCATCCGGTTCCAGGAACACTTGATGGCGCTCTTTGTCGCTGAACCGGTGGATCTTATCTTCGATCGACGGACAATACCGCGGGCCAGTGCCCTGGATCACACCGGTAAAGAGCGGGGAGCGATCGAGATTGTCGGCGATGATCTGGTGTGTCTCGGCGCTCGTGTAGGTCAGAAAACACGGCACCTGCGCCTGGGAAATGCGGTCCGTACGATAGGAAAACGGCCGAGGGGGATCGTCTCCGTGCTGCGGTGTGGTGACGGAAAAATCGATCGTGCGGCCGTCCAACCGCGGCGGCGTGCCGGTCTTCAGCCGGCCGAGCGTGAACCCCAACGCTTCCAAGCTGCCGGATAGTCCCTCCGCTGCAGGTTCGCCCGCGCGCCCGGCGGAAAACCGAGTCAGGCCCACATGGATCAGCCCTCGCAGAAACGTGCCGGTCGTGACGATCACGGCCTTTGCGCGATACAGCGTCCCATCCTTGGTCACCACGCCCTCAACGCGTCCATCGCCCGCTACCACACGATCCACCTGTTCGGGCACGATCGTGAGACTCGGTTGGGCCTCCAGCGTGGCCTGCATGGCCAGCCGGTATCGCACGCGGTCCGCCTGCGCCCGCAGCGCCCGTACCGCCGGGCCCTTTGATGTATTCAGCATTCGGAACTGAATACCAGTCTCATCAATGGTGCGCGCCATCTGCCCGCCAAGCGCATCGATCTCCCGGACCAGATGTCCCTTGGCAATCCCGCCAATGGCCGGATTACACGACATCTGGGCAATGTTCTCGTAATTCATCGAGAAAAGGAAGGTGTGGCACCCCATCCGAGCCGCTGCCAGCGCCGCCTCACACCCTGCATGGCCGGCGCCGATGACGATGATATCCAAGTTTAGTCCGGTCTTCATCGCACCACTTTGGCGATCATTCGGTGACTGTTCCACGTGGAACAGTGGTTTTGATCGATTGCATGTCGTAGAAGACGCAGCACGTTCCAGCTTTGGGTCGCAATGTTGCCCCGCAAGCGCGACATTCGTAGCTGATCAGCCATGCGTCAAGAGGCATTATTTCCTTGATCTCAGCCCGGCACTGTGGACACGTGATCGTGGTTGAGGTCATCATTTTCCAACGCAGAATCTGGAAAATATCTCGTTCAACACGTCGTCTGTTGTCACGGTCCCCAAAATCTCTCCAAGCGAATCGACGGCACCACGCAGATCCAGGGCAAGACACTCGTGAGGGCCGCCCTGATCCAGTGTTTCCTGCAGGTGCACAAGAGCGGATTCGGCGCGTTTGAGCGCATCGACGTGGCGGAGCTTGGTCACGAATGCACCATCCTTGGCCGCCACGCCTCCGTTGAAACGGGTCACGATTTCGCCGATCAGGGCTTCGATGCCTTGGCGCGTGACGGTGGAGACCCGGTGGACTGATGTTCCGCCCAGCGCTTCGGAGATCGCGTCGACATCTACACGCTGTGGCCGATCCGCCTTATTGGCCACCGCGATCACTGGACGCTCTTTCATCTCAGCCAACAGCGCTTGATCATCGTCTGCCAGCGCCTCGGAGCCGTCAAATACAGCCAGGATCAGATCAGCGGTATCGACCGCGTTCTTTGTGCGGCGAATGCCTTCGACCTCCACCGGGTCGGTCGTCTGACGCAGGCCGGCGGTGTCCGATAATCGCACAGCAATCCCGCCGAGGTCGGCCACTTCTTCAATCGTATCGCGCGTCGTGCCTGGAATCGGGGTCACGATCGCGCGGTTCTCGCGCAGCAACACGTTGAGCAGGCTGGACTTGCCCACGTTGGGCCGACCTGCAATCACGATTGATGCTCCTTCGCGGACGATGCGCCCGCGATCGGCTGTGGCCAGCAGCCGCCGGAGTTCGCATCGCGCCTCGTCCACCGCTGCCACCAGCGCTTCGCGCGGGAGAAACTCCAAGCCCTCTTCGGAGAAGTCGATGCTCGCCTCGATCTCGACCAGCAGGCCGACCAACCGCTCTTGCAGGGTGCGGATTTCTGCCGACAGCTCGCCGCGCAAGTGCGCCACCGCGGCGCGCGCACCCGCATCGCTCTGGGCGCGGATCAAGTCCATCACGGCCTCGGCCTGCGCCAAATCGATGCGGCCGTTGAGGAACGCGCGTCGGGTAAACTCGCCGGGTTGAGCCATGCGCACGTCAGGAGCGAGCAGCAGGCCGACGACCCGCTTGAGCACGTGCGGTCCACCGTGGCAAGACAGTTCGACCACGTCCTCGCGTGTGTAACTCTTCGGGGCCCGCATCACCGTGATGAGGACCTCGTCGACAATACCTTTATGGGATTCATCGATCACGTGGCCGAACGCCACGCGACGATCTTCGAGGGCCTTCACCGGCTGGTTGGACTGCAGGCGCACCACGCGGTCGGCCGCGGCAATCGCCGCAGGTCCGGACAGACGGATGACGCCGATCGCGGCCTCGCCGGGCGCGGTCGCGATCGCACAGATGGTGTCAGGCGGAGCTGAACGAGCCGGCATCCGAACCCTCGGTCACGTGGACAACCCTTTGGGGATCACGAGGGGTTGCGGCTTATAGTACCGCAGCGTCACGTACTGTTGCAGGATGGTCAGAATATTGTTGGTCATCCAGTACAGCACCAACCCGGCGGGAAACGCCAGGAAGAAGAACGTGAAGACGATCGGGAGCATCAGCATGATCTTGGCCTGACGGGGATCCATGGTCGTCGGCTGCATCTTCTGCTGAACGAACATGGTCACCCCCATAAGGATCGGCAGCACGTAGTAGGGATCCTGAACCGACAGGTCGCTGATCCAGCCGACGAACGGCGCCTGCCGCAATTCGATGGAGGTGTAGAGGATGTTGAACAAGGCGATGAAAAACGGGATTTGGACCACCATCGGCAAACATCCCCCAAGAGGATTGACCTTGTTGGTCTTGTACAAGCTCATCAACTCTTGGTTCAGCCGCATCTTGTCGTGTTTGTATTTTTTCTGCAGCGCCTGGGTTTGCGGCTGCAGGGCCGCCATCGCCTTCATGGACACGAAGCTCTTGTGCGATAACGGCGCGAAGGCCGTCTTGATCAGCGTGGTCAGCAAGATGATCGCGACGCCGTAGTTGCCGGTGAACCCGTGCAGGAACTGCAGGAGCAGGAACAGCGGCTCGGCGATCAGCCGCACGAGCGACCAGCTCCCGTAGATAAACCACCCGAAGTCGATCGTCTCCTGCAAGCCGATCTGGAGCGCAGCCAGTCGGTCGTACTCTTTGGGGCCTGCATACAGACGGACGGCCACGGGTTTGCCGTCCGCGGGCGCGGTTTCGCGAAGGCCGATGGTCAGCCGCTTCTCCGCGAATCGCTCGGCGACCACCGTGCCGATGGGCGACGCGGGAATGAGCGCGGTCAGGAAATACTTGTCCTGCAGCGCGGTCCAACTCACGCGCCCGGGATGCACCGCCGGCTGCTCGAGCTTGGACGGCTTGTCTTGGATGACCCTGCCATCGACCAGGCTGCTGGGCCCGATATAGCCCACGAACGTCGCGTCGCCCCATTCGCGAATTCCGAAGTTCTCGCCCAACGTCAGGCGATAGCTCCCCTCGAGTCCCCAGGTCGTCACCTCAACATCCACCAGGTACTCGTCGTGGTGGAACGTCAGTCGTTTGACGAGGACGGCTCCACCGGGCGCTCGCGCTTCGAATCGCAGGGTCCCGGTGGGATGGTTCGCGGTCAGGCGTAGATCGTCGCCTTCCAGCGTGAACAAGCCGTCCTGGAAGGTGCGCCGCACCTCCTCGTCACTCCCGTCGACCACCACCGATAGCGGGCCCAACCCCCCGGCGGGAGGCGGCGTCAACAAGTCGATCGGAGTCTGGTTCTCAGGGCCGTTGGTGTACCGCGCCAACCGCCACGAGGTGATCACGCCGCCGCGCGTGGACAACGCGGCTCGATACAGATCCGTCTCCACCACGACGGTCCGTTCCGCACCCGCGACGGTGCCAGACGGCGCAGGGGGTAAAGCCGCGACCGCCTCCGGCGGCGCCTTAGCGGGCGCATTCCCTCCGGACCCGGGCTCGCTCGTCGAGCTCGCTTGACCCTGCGCGCCATCACCGGTCGGGGGAGGCGGCGCGGGAGGAAACAGCACCGAGTACCCGATGATGATCGCAATCGACAGAATGAGAAACAGGACGGCGTTGCGTTCCATGGCGTCGGAGAGAAGACGTGCCGGTCAGGTGCCGGCGGCAGGCAGCGGAGCAGTCCTCACGGCACCGGATCGTATCCGCCCGCGTGCAGCGGGTGACAGCGCAGCAGTCGGCGGGCCGTCAGCCACACACCGCGGGCCGCGCCGTGACGGTCCACCGCCTCGGTCGCGTACGCCGAACAGCTCGGGAGGAAGCGACACCGTGGCGCGAGCAGCGGAGACACCGCCGCGCGATATCCCCACAGGAGCGCCAGACACGTGGTCGCGGCGGGCTTCTGGCGGAATCGATTCCAGGATGAACGCAGCCGTCTCATCGCTTTTCGGGATGTCTCCAGTTGTCAAACAGCGCGGAGACCCGCTGGCTCAAGGTGACCGAGGACCACACTCCGGCCGGCGCGCGCGGTAGCAGAATCCAGTCCCAGCCTGGCGGCACGGTGTCGGGGTGCGTGCGAAGCAACTCCCGCAACCGACGCTTGATCCGGTTGCGCGCAACCGCTCCGCCGAACCGGCGCCCGACGATCACCCCGACCCGGCGCATCTCCCGACCCGGATCCTGGCGAACGCCGATCAGAGTCAGAGGGCCTCGGGAAAGGCGTCGACCGCGGTCAAAGATCCTTCGGATCTCCACACTGCGTGTGATCCGCCCCACTGGGCCCGCGCCGTTTACACGGTCAGGCGTTTTCTCCCCTTGGCGCGGCGCCGCTTGAGCACACGACGCCCATCGGTTGTGGACATGCGTTTGCGGAATCCGTGAGTGCGCTTGCGGCGCAATTTGCTGGGCTGCCTGATCGTGACCGACATCGGTGTGGACCCCCGTGCTTGTTATTTCCGAAAAAACGCCATATTATAGGGAACCCCCCTGGGGGTGTCAAACCCTACGACTCGACCACACAGATGCACGGCACACCAACGAACGCAGCGGACCTCGACGAGCGATCCGCGTCCCTTTCCACGACGACCGCCGCGGATCGCGACACGCTGCTTCGCTTGCTCTTCGAGCGGGGATTCCGGTTCAGCCAAGAGCCGGCGTTTCGACTGGCGTCCGGTGCCCTCAGTCGGTACTACCTGAACGGCAAACTGGTCACTCTCGATCCCAAAGGCGCCACACTGGTCGGCCGGCTGGTGTTCGAGCGCGTCCGGGGTACGGATATCCGCGCGATCGGCGGGCTCACCCTGGGCGCCGATCCGATCGCGCTCGCCACCGCAATCGCCAGCGAGGCGGCGGGCGCCCCGATCGCCGCTTTTGTGGTCAGGAAGGAACCCAAAGGCCATGGCACCGCCGGGTGGATCGAGGGCCCCCTGCCCCCCGGAGCGCCGGTCGCCGTGGTGGACGACGTGGTGACCACCGGCGGATCAACCGAAAAGGCGTTGGACGTCTTATTTCAGCTCGGGCATCCGGTTCGGAAGGTGATCGCTCTCGTTGACCGCGACGAGGGTGGCCGCGAGGCGATCGCTCGACGAGGCGTGCCGTTCGAAAGCCTGTACACCATCAGCGATTTCTTGGCCCTGTGGAATGCCAGCGCTTCATGAGCCGTCTTATAACCAGTCGGGCTGCGTCAGGCGGTCCGCGGGACGGCTTCTGAGGGCGCCGGCATCCGTGAGATGCCCGTCCCAAGCCGCAACCGACATCGTGGCCGGCGCGAGGTCCCGCCTCCCTGAACAAGCGGACACTCCGTCGCCTCATCGGAAAGGAAGGGACGTGTGAATCGACGCAGGGCTGTTTTGGCACTCGGCTGCCTCGGTGCGTGGTTAGTGATCGCGCCCGCGCAAACCCAGGCTTCGCTTCTGGCTTCCGAGATCGTACAGAAGTCCGAGGATGTGCATCCCGGAAAGGATCAGCGCGCGAAGTTGACCTTTACGATCAAGGAGGCGGACGGCGGCGAACGGAAATCGGTGCTTCGCCGCTACTGGAAAAACTACCGCGGACAGAACGGACTGGACTTCAAGGTGCTCGTGTTCAACGAGTATCCCCCGGACGCAAAAGGCAGCTCGTTCATGTTGTGGTCATACGATCCCCGAAGCGGCAAACCCGCGGACCGGTGGTTGTATATCCCGATCCTCAATAAAGTCAACAAGCTGTTGCCCAATGCGGAGACCGCGGGGATCGCCAGCTCCGACCTGAACCCAAACGACATGGTGTCCCGTCCGGTCGACCGCGACGTCCACAAGCTGATCGGCGAAGAGGTGGTCGGGAACCGCTCCTACTACGTGATCGAAAGTACGCCCAAAAAACCAGACCCGTTGTACGCCTACAGTAAAGTCGTCAAATGGATCACCAAAGACGCCTTTTTGAAGGAACGTGTGGACTACTACGACCTTCACGGGAAGCTGCTCAAAACGCAGTACATCACCTGGAAACCCATCAAAGACGCCTGGGTGTGGGAGAAGGTCGTCATCAACAACGCCCAGACCGGTTCCGAGACGTATCTGAGCATCAACGATATTAAAACGGACTCCGGGCTTCAGGATTCCTTTTTCAGCGAACGATCGATGAAACTGGGGCTCGATCACTTGCCATGACCACCGGGGAAACCGGGCGACCCACTCGGTTTCGCCTGCGGCTATGGCGGCCGCGGCTCAAAACTCGCCTCGGATTGTTCATGCTGACCGCGGGCCTGGTTTCAGGCGCCGTGGCGCTCGGCTTCATCTATTTCATCGGCACCGCGACGCTCAAGACCGCGATCGGGCGCAGTTTCGAGGAGCTTGCGTCATCGACCAGCGCCAACATCGACACCCTCTTCAGCCACCACATCGAGGAAGCCCGACTGCTGGCTTCGGCACAGGCCGTCCTGTCCTTGGTCGAGGAATCCAACGCCTTCTTCAGCAGTGACTCGCCGGAACAGGTCCGCGCCAGAATCCGCGACATCGACGATCGCTGGCGGCACGCCCAGGGCGTCGACGCGTTCCTCCTCGAAATTCAAGGCAATCGCGCCACCGCGTCGCTGAGGAGGTTCGTGTCCCAGGCACCCGACCCCAAATTGTACGTCGCCATCCTGGTCACCAATACCTACGGAGCGCTGGTGGCAGCCGCAGGCCAGCCCGCTCGCTACGACTACAGCGAGGAGGCGTGGTGGACCAAGGCCTCCCAGAACGGAACCGGACGCCTCTTCATCAGCGGTCCTGAAGGAATCACCGAAGCCGGAGACTCGGCCATCGTGATCGCCACCCCCATTCTCAAAAACGAACAGGCGATCGGCGTGTTGGCCGTGGTCACCCGCGCCGACACGCTGCTTCGTGGCGTGACCTCCGCCAAGATCGGAACAACCGACCACACGATGATCGTCACCAAACGCGGAGACGTGGTGTTCTGTCCGATGGCGCCTGCCAAGAGCCATACCCTGACCGCCGCACAAATCGCCGCGGTTACGCAGGACCGCGCAGGGTGGATCGCCACGCGCGATGACGTCCACTACCCCGGACGCGAGGCCCTCAATGGTCACGCCCCAATCATGATCACGCAACGCCTGGACCTCGACAACTTCGGCGGTCAGCCGTGGTACGTGGTCACCAGCCAAAATCCCTCCGAGAGCTATGCCTCGATTTTCACCCTGCTGCGCTGGATTGCCGTCGCGGGATTGGTCGGCACCCTGATTTTTGCCCTCCTGGGACTCCTCGCCGCCCGTCGGATTGTCCGACCCATTCAGGTGTTGCAGGCAGGCGCCGACTTGATCGGTCAAGGAAATCTGAACCACCGCATCGAAATCGCGACCGGAGACGAAATCGAGGACCTCGCCAACCAATTCAACAAGATGGCGCACAAACTCAAACTGTTTTACATCGGGCTCGAGGAGAACGTCAAAGAGAAGAGCTGGAAAATCGAACACCAAAATAGAGAGTTGTCGATCCTTTACGCGATCGCCGCTACGCTGAACCAAGCCCTGCCACTGCGGGAGCTGCTCGACCTGACCTTGAATAAAATGCTTGACGTCATGGAGGCCGACGGCGGTATTATCTGGATGGCTCAGCCACCGCCTGGGTCATCCCCGATCACGGCGACCAAGCTGCCGACGCTGTCGCCGGGGCAGATGAGTAGCCTGATCGAGTTGATCCACCACATCAGTCTCCAGGTCCGGCAGACCGGGGAGCTGTGGGCGACCGAGAACCTGGCGGTGGACGGCCGTCTGGAAGGGGTGCGATCGAGCGATCCCGGGTTCGTGTCGCTGGCGGGTATTCCCTTGATCGCCCGGGATCATGTACTGGGCATTTTGTTCCTGCTGTATCGCGATATACGGGCGCTGACGTCGCGGGAGGAAAAGCTGCTGGCGTCCGTTGGGAGCCAGATCGGGGTGACCATCGAACACACGGCGTTGGCTGCGCAGAGTCGGGAGGCCCCATCCTCCCCCTAAACGCTCGATCCGACAGGAGAATATTCTCCTAGTACGAATGGTCTAAATTGTACAATGCTTGGCTTTAACGGACCAGAGCAGGCCAGGAAAACCGAGTTCGAAGAGCTAACGCTCCCGTATCTCGACTCGCTCTACGGGTTCGCCATGATCCTGACGGCCAACAGCGACGATGCCCACGACCTTGTCCAGGACTCGTATCTGCGGGCGTTTCGCTTTTATCATCGCTACGAACACATCGCCAACTATAAGGCCTGGTTGTTCACCTTGACCAAAAACCTGTTCATCAACCGATATCACCAACGGGCCCGTGAGATCTCCTTGTCGGACATCGATATCGTTGACGATGAACCGTACGAATCACCCGCCCCGTTGTTGCTGTTTGCGTACGATCGTCACGAACGGGGCGTTTTCCGGCGCGACATCCAGCTGGCCCTCATCGCGTTGCCTGACAAATTGCGGCTCGCCGTGCTGCTCAAAGACGTCGAGGGCTTCGATTACAAAGAAATCGCGGAGATCATGGGGTGTCCACTGGGCACAGTGATGTCGCGACTGTCTCGAGGCCGCAACCTGCTCAAGAAGTCGCTACGGGATTACTGGCACCCCGGCGAAGGTCGGCAGGCCGACCGCCCCGCCCACAGGGACGCGTCCTGATGTACGACTGCTCCACCATCATGAAGTTGGTGCACGCCTACCTCGACGGTCAATTGGACGTCAAAGAATCGCTTCGCGTCGAATCGCATCTCCAAGAGTGCCAGGACTGCCGAGAGAACTTTCTCGCCGAGAAAGAATTCCAGAGCCTAGTGCATCGCAGCGTGACCGTCGCCCCGGCGCCTGAATTCACTTCCCGGTGCCTGCAGGCGGCATTGGACCGAGAAGTCAGACATCGCGTTCGAGCGCAGCGTTTTCGTCGTCTGCCGTGGATGGCAGCCGCGATCGCGCTGACCGCTGCCGTGGCCGTATTCGTGGCAATGAGCGAGTCGAAAGCCCGCGTGCCCCGCCTGGTCACACTCGCGGTCGATGCGCACGCCACCTATCTGCGCGACCCGGCCGCGCTGGACGTCACGAGTACGGATGGCACGGTGGTGTCCTCATGGCTGTCAAACCAACTACCCTTTGAAGTGGCTATACCCAGCAGAGGACTGCCCGGGTTTGAATTGGTCGGCGGGAAAGTCATCGCCGATTCCCAGACGCCAGCCGCGTACCTCGCCTACGGAACAGGCGGGGAGACCGTCTCGCTTCTCATGATGCCTCCCCAGGAAACTCGTCTGACCGGGCGGGAGGTCATCAGCTTCCGCAATATCCTGTTTCACCCCGCCGACGTGTCCGGCTACCACACCTTAGAGTGGTCCGACAACCGGTACACCTACGTCCTCGTATCCTCGAGTCGCAGGGCCGTGGATCAGGCGTGCCTTCTCTGCCACCAGTCAAGCGCCGGTCGCGAACTCGTCTCAGGCTTCGCGAACGGCCTTAACGGAATCTGATCACCACCAGCGATTCGTTTTCTGCCTAACTGATCTTCCTCGACCCATCGCAGAACTCTCCCTGTCGCGGGGACCGAGGTCGGTTGCTGGAGCTTGTGCGGATCAGGATGCACGCACGGGCGTGCGGCGATGCTACGCGGACTTGACTCCCATATCCTGGTCGTACACCAGGATGGGTTCCGCGGTATTCTGGATCGCTTCTTCCGTGATGATGCATTCCTTGACGTTTTTCGAGGAGGGAATTTCGTACATCAGCTCGAGCATGACGCGCTCAAGAATGGCCCGCAGGCCGCGGGCACCGGTCTTCTGCGCGTAGGCACGCCGAGCCACCTCGGCCAGCGCGCCGGCCGTGAACTTGAGTCGGACTTTTTCAAACGAGAACAACCGCTCGTATTGCTTGACCAGCGCGTTCTTGGGCTCCGTGAGGATCTTGACCAGCGCGTGCTCGTCCAAATCATCCAACGTGGCCAGGACCGGAAGCCGGCCGACAAACTCGGGAATCAGTCCGAACTTCAGTAAATCCTCGGGCTGAACCTGTGCCAGCGTGTCGCCAAGCCGACGATCCTCGCGGCTCTTGATGTCGGCTCCGAACCCCATGACCCGGTCCTGCAGGCGCTGACCGATGAGCGACTCGATCCCCACGAAAGCGCCCCCGCAGATGAAGAGAATCTGACTGGTATCGACCTGGATGAATTCCTGGTGGGGATGCTTTCGCCCCCCTTGGGGCGGGACGTTGGCCACGGTGCCTTCGACCAGCTTCAACAGCGCCTGTTGCACCCCTTCACCCGAGACGTCCCTCGTAATCGACGGCGAGTCGCTCTTGCGGCTGATCTTGTCGATTTCGTCGATGTAGACGATCCCTCGTTCGGCCTTTTCGATATCGTAATCCGCGGCCTGGAGCAACTTGAGAATAATGTTCTCAACGTCTTCTCCCACATAACCCGCTTCGGTCAATGTGGTGGCGTCCGCGATCGTGAACGGCACGTCGAGGATCCGCGCGAGGGTTTGCGCCAACAGGGTTTTGCCGGTGCCGGTCGGGCCGATCAAGAGGATATTGCCTTTTTGCAGCTCGACGTCGCTCGCAGCCGTGCCTGCGTTGATGCGCTTGTAGTGATTGTGAACCGCCACCGCGAGCACCTTCTTCGCCCGCTCCTGCCCCACCACGTACTGATCGAGGATGCGTTTGATCTCCACCGGTTTGGGTAACGACGAGGAGGTGACGAGCTGTTTCTCGGTCTCGGCTTCTTCGGCGATGATGTCGTTGCAGAGGTCGATGCACTCGTCGCAAATATAGACCGTCGGGCCGGCGATCAACTTGCGGACCTCGTCGCGGCTCTTTCCACAAAATGAGCATCGCAACGCCTCCGGCCGGTCTGCTTTTCGCTTGTCGTCCACCCTCATCCTCTCACGCGGCGCCCGCCTTCAGTAACGGTCCGCTTAGGTTTTCGCCCCGACTGGAACCCGCTCGAGGACGCCGTCGATGAGGCCGTATGCCTTGGCTTCTTCACCCGACAGGAAGTAGTCCCGCTCCGTGTCCAACTGGATCCGCTCCAATGACTGACCGGTGTGTTTGGCCAGAATTTGATTGAGCCGCTCGCGCGTCCGGAGGATCTCTTTGGCGTGAATACCGATGTCCGTGGCCTGCCCTTGGAACCCGCCGAGCGGCTGGTGGATCATGATCCGCGCATTCGGCAAGGCGAAGCGTTTCCCGTGAGCCCCGGCCGCGAGCAGCAAGGCCCCCATGCTCGAGGCTTGGCCGATGCAGATAGTGGACACGTCGGACTTAATGTACTGCATCGTGTCGTAGATGGCGAGGCCCGCCGTCACCAACCCGCCGGGGCTGTTCACGTACATGCTGATGTCCTTCGCCGGGTCTTCCGCTTCAAGGAAGAGCAACTGCGCGATGATCAGGTTCGCGGACACGTCGTCGATCGGCGCGCCGACAATAATGATCCGATCCTTCAGGAGGCGTGAGTAGATATCGTACGCTCGCTCGCCTCGGTTCGTCTGCTCAATCACCATCGGTACCAGCATGCTGCGCTCCTTACGAACTCAAAAGGGAAATCCCTCTCCCGTGACTACCTAGGCTCCTGACCGCCGGTGGAGCCGTCTTCTTCCCTGACCTCCGCGTGCTCGATCAACCAATCGAGGGCCTTCTCTCGTCGCAACGTGGCGCGAAGCCCGACGAACTCCCCGCTGTCGCCGGCCAAGATGCGACGCATCTCCCGGACGTCGGAGCGAGTTTCGGCTGCCAGACGCTGTACCTCGTGTTCAATTTCGTCCGATCCCACATCGAGCGCTTCCCGCTCGGCGATGGCTTCCAGCAGGAGGTCGCCCTTGACGCGTTCTTCCGCAGCGACCGCCGCCTGGCGCGTTAACGTTTCCGGGTCCACCCCGGGAACCGGTCGGGCTTGCGCGGCGGCTTCGAAGTGACGCTCCATCCGGTCACGGATCAACGCCGCCTCCCGTTGGACCAGGCTGGGCGGCAAGTCCACCTGATGTCGATCCACCAGGGCCTTGAGGAGGGCTCGGCGTTCCTCGGCGCGTTGGTCGGCTTCTTTCCGCCGGGTGATCTCGGAGCGCACCCGATCGCGCAGCACCGCCAGCGATTCCACTCCAACGTCCTTGGCCAATTCGTCATCCAACGCAGGCAACACCTGTCGCTTCACGTCCACCACGGTCACTCGAAACAGCACCCGCTGACCGGCCAGCTGCGGGTTATGGTGATCGGCAGGATACGTCACCTCGGCATCGAAGTGGTCCCCCCGGCGGCGACCGCTGAGCGCGGTTTCGATTTCCGGTACCACGGATTTCGCCCCGACGTGAACCACGTAGGCTTTAGCCCCGGCGTCAGGCAACGGTTTGCCGTCAACGGAGCCCTCAAAGTCGACGATCGCGAAATCACCCTCCGCGACGGTGTGACCCTCGTCGGTGCTCACCAACTCCGCTTGGCGTAAGCGGAGATTCTCGATCGCCGCGTCCACCTCGGGCACATCGACCACGACGCGACGCCGCTGGAGCGGCAGACCTCGATAGGGCTGCAACGCGATCGCCGGTCGCACTTCGACCACCGCTCGAAACGACAGGGGGGCGTCTCTGGACACCGAGAGCTGGTCAATCGTGGGGAGCTGGACCGGCACCAAACCGGCTTGCTTGATCGCTTGGTCGTAGAACCGCGGGACCAACCGGTTGACCACGTCGTCGGTCACCTCGCGGTGAAAACGTTTTTCGAGAACCGCCAGGGGCACCTTGCCCGGTCGAAAGCCCGCGACCTTGACCCGACGCCCCAACTCCGCGTAAGCCGACGCGAACTCGTCCCCCACCACTGATGGTTCAACTTCGACGGAAAGCGCGCGTTTGACTGGGGAGAGGTGTTCTACCGAAACCTTCATATCCGGTCAGAGCGATGGCACCGCAGGGTGACTACTGGTCCAAACGGACACGATCACACGCGAGCGGATCGTGGTGCGAGAGGGGGGACTTGAACCCCCACGGGGGTGACCCACCAGATCCTAAGTCTGGCGCGTCTGCCAGTTCCGCCACTCTCGCATGCATCGAGTACTACAATTCCCTTCCGTCGGTCCACGTCAATCCACCAGCCGCGGCGCCCATACATCTCTACAAGTCGTGTTACTGAGTCCTGCGGCATCAGGCGTCGCTAAGAGGCGGGTTGGTGAGCCGTGTAGGGATCGAACCTACGACCCGCTGATTAAGAGTCAGCTGCTCTACCAGCTGAGCTAACGGCCCACGAAACTGGACAATGGCGCGCCTGGAGGGAATTGAACCCCCGACACATGGCTCCGGAGGCCATTGCTCTATCCGCTGAGCTACAGGCGCAGGACCCAGCACCGCGCGGGCGGCTGCGGGCTTTCGCGCCAACCGGCACCCCGCTCCACCATACGCCCTTGAAAAGCGCGCGTATTCTACCGGAGCCCTCGGCGGTTTGTCAAAATCATCGATCGTCGGCCACCAAGTCAGCAGCATCGTCTCCTGAGCCGCACACGGCAGCCTGTGGTCTCGCGTGTTCAGATTCCGCGGTCGATCTGCCGGAATCGAGAGACGTTGGTGGTGGGTCCCGAGACCGCAGTGGGCTCAGTATCCCGCACGAAAATCTCGATCTTCGCCGACTGGCCCGGCGCGGCCAGCCCGCCGGTTTCGGGGTCCACCTTCGCGAACACGATGCCGTCCGGAATCGGGAACGCTTGAACCGGAAGCTGGGTGAACGCTTCCTTCATGAAGGTGATCCAGATCGGCAGGGCCACGGAGGCGCCGGCTTCACGGTCCCCCAGCGAACGGCGGTCGTCGAACCCGACCCACACACCGACCGCCAGGTTCGGCGCGTACCCGACAAACCACGCATCACCAAACTCGTTCGTCGTCCCGGTCTTACCGGCCACCGGCCGACCCAGCACGCGAGCGCGAATTCCGGTTCCGGACTGGACCACGTCTTCAAGCATGTTGGTGACGATATAGGCCGTCTCGCGGGACACCACCGCGGCCGGGGCCGGCTCGTAGTAGGCCAGCACCGTGCCCCCGTGATCGGTGACGGATCGCAACCCGACCGGCTCCACACGGTGCCCTTCCGCGGCAAACACGCCCAGCGCGGACGTCAGCTCCAACAATCCGACGCTCGAAGAACCCAACGCCAGCGACAGGTCCTTCGTCAACGGGCTCGTGATGCCGAGACGGCGCGCGAAGTCGACCGTCGACTGGATGCCCACTTGTTCCAGCAGCTTGACTGTCGCCACGTTCCGAGAGTGAATGAGTGCATCACGCATCGAGATCGGCCCGTAAAAGCGATCTTCATAATTGGTGGGCTTCCAGACGCGCTGGAGGACGGGATCATCGTACATCACCGGCGAATCCACCAGGATCGATGACGGCGTCCACCCTTTGTCGATCGCGGCGGCATAGATGAACGGCTTAAATGCCGAGCCGGGTTGTCGACGAGCCGACACCGCGCGGTTGAACTCGCTCCGCTTGAAGTCGTAGCCGCCCACCATGGCACGAATGGCCCCGGTTCTGGGGTCGACCGCAATCAGCGCCCCCTCTACCAGCGGCTCCTGTTCCAGGGCGAGCGAAAACGCGCCGTTGGATTCCCGTCGTTTGACGCGAACCAAGATGCGGTCTCCCGCCGCGAGAATCTTGTTCAAGGGCGCCTGTGGGCGCAGCTCGGCCGTGACAAAATCCGGCGGCCGTAAGCGTTTGCGCGCCCATGCGCCGTCCTCGATCGCCAACACGCCCGACCCGCCCGTCGCCAGGTCGACAACAGCCTGCTGCGGCCCCACCTTCGCGACCACTCCCTCCACGATGTCGCCCGGCTTGGGCGGCGGCGCGGTCAGGCGTCCGCCGGAGGAACCCGTCTCGGCCTCCGGCGTCTCCCCGCTGCGCCCCAAGGGCCCTCGGTAACCTTGGCGTTTGTCGATGGCCCGGAGTCCGTCCCGAAGCGCGTCCACCGCGGCCTTCTGCATATCGACGTTGAGCGTGGTGTAGACGTTGAGGCCCCCCTTGTAGACCATCTCCTCACCGTACGTCGCGGTCAGTTGTTGGCGAAGGTACTCCAGAAAGTACGGGGCGATGGCTTCCTGCGGTTGGTATTTGGCAAAGTACAGGTCCTGCTCGTACACGTCGCGAAATTCCTGGTCGGTCAGGAACCCTTCGTCGAGCATTCGCTTGAGCACGACGCCTTGGCGCTGTTTCGCGCGGTCGGGACTGAAGTACGGGGAATAGTTGTTGGGGGCTTTGGGCAACCCCGCGACAAACGCCATTTCAGCCAGCGTCAACTCGCCGACGTCTTTTGCGAAGTAGGTGCGGGAAGCGGCCTGGACGCCATAGGCTCCGTGGCCGAAATAAATCTGGTTGAGATACATCTCCAGGATTTCGTCTTTCGACAGCAGTCGCTCGATCTTGAGCGCCAGGAGGATCTCTTTGGCCTTGCGACTCAGAGTTTTCTCTTGGGTAAGGAACAATGACCGTGCCAGTTGCTGCGTAATCGTACTTGCGCCTTCGCGCAACTGCATCGAGACCAGGTCCACCACCACGGCCTTGATGATCCGGATCATGTCCAGGCCCTCGTGCTGATAGAACCGTGAGTCTTCCACCGCGATCACGGCGTTGATCAGCCCCTTGGGGATTCTGGCCAGTGGGGTGAGCACTCGCTTTTCGACAAAGAACTGCCCAATCTGGCGGTTGTCGTCCGCATACACCCGCGTGACGAGACTGGGCTGGTAGGATCGCAGCGCGCCGATGTCGGGGAGGTTGCGCGAGAGCGCCCAGACTGCTGCACCCCCCGCCACGGCTGCCACCAGGATCAGGACACCCGCGGCCATCACCCACGGTGCGAGGCCCCTCCACGTTCGCCGCAATCGATCGATGTTCACGTCCGACTCAGTGTGCCAAACGGCGATCCAGATTCCGATACTGGATCGCCTCCGCGACGTGGCCCGGCAACACGCGCTCCTGCTCAGCAAGGTCCGCGATCGTCCGGGCAACTTTGAGAATCCGGTGGTAGGCGCGCGCGGAAAGCCCCAGACGAGCCATGGCGTGCTCGATCAGGCGACGCGACTCGGGGCCGATTTCGCAGTACCGCTTCAACAGGCGGGGACGCAACTGGGCGTTGCAGAACAGGCCGTCACTCCTGTACCGATCTTGCTGCCGGGCCCGCGCGTTAGCGACCCGGGTGCGCACCGCGGCCGAGTCTTCGCGCACGCGATCACTGGCGAGGTCTCCGAACGGCACGGCCGGCACTTCAAGGTGCAAGTCGATTCGATCCAACAACGGCCCGGACACTCGCGTGCGATATCGCTGGATCTGGGTCGGCGTGCAGGCACACGGGTGGGCGCGGTCCGAGAAATACCCGCAGGGGCACGGGTTCATGGCCGCCACCAACATGAACCCTGCGGGATACGTCACGGAGGCCGATGAGCGGGCGATCGTCACTTTGCCGTGTTCCAGCGGCTGGCGCAGCACTTCGAGCACATTGCGTTTGAACTCCGGGAGTTCGTCGAGGAACAAGACGCCGTGGTGAGCCAGACTGACCTCCCCTGGCTTGGGAACTTGGCCGCCGCCGATCAACCCGGCGTCTGAAATCGTGTGATGGGGGGCTTGAAACGGGCGCCCGGACAGAAGCGGGGTCTCGGGTGACAACAGGCCCATGACGCTGTGGATCTTTGTACACTCAAGGGCCTCATCGAGGCTCATCCGCGGCAGAATCGCCCCCAACGCCCTGGCCAGCATCGTTTTGCCGGACCCGGGAGGCCCGACCATCAGGACATTGTGCCCTCCCGCCGCAGCGACCTCCAACGCGCGTTTGGCATGCTCTTGGCCCTTCACGTCGGCGAAGTCGTCGGCGTCGGCGAGGGAGCGGGGCGGTGACGCCCCGGTCTCGGCGGGACGGAGCGGCTGCCGACCCTCCAGAAACTCGATCACCTGGGGCAACGTGCTGACGCCGTATACCGGGAGGCCGTCCACGATAGCCGCTTCGCGTGCATTGTCCTGAGGAAGGATCATCCCCCGAAGACCCGCTTTCTTGGCTGCTAACGCCATGGGAAGGGCGCCACGAACCGGACGAATCTGCCCATCCAACGAGAGCTCGCCGACGAACGCATAGGGGGCGACCCGATGGGGCGCGAGCGCCTCTTCCGCCACGAGAATGCCCACGGCCATGGCGAGATCGAACGCCGAACCCTCCTTCTTGACGTCGGCCGGTGCCAGGTTGACCGTGATCCGCTTGATGGGAAAGTTCAGGCCGGTATTTTTCATCGCGGCGCGCACGCGGTCCTTGGCTTCTTTGACCGCCAGATCGGGCAACCCCACGATGGAAAACATCGGCAGTCCCTGTGCGATGTCCACCTCCACATCCACCAGGTACCCGTCGAGGCCAAACACCGCGCTGCTCTGCACCTTCGCCAGCATCGACGTCCTTCGAGCAGTGGATCGCCAACACACACGGTCAGGTAGGACCGCCCCGCGCAGACTGCTGCGTGAGGCGAGGGAGTGTACCACAGGAAACCGAAATTTGGCAGACAGGAGGAACGAGGGGTTCAGCGGCCTTGGACCCCGACCGTGGTCCCAACCTGGGTGTTCTGTGTCTGGGTGGTGTCGTTCGCGCCCAACGCCGACTCTACCGTAAAGCTGCCTTCCACCGGGCGAGAGGTCTTGGCGTCGTGGTCGATCAACGTCACGCTGAACTGCAGGGCGCCCAACTCCGGGATCGTAAGCGGCACACGAACCTCCCAACGCCCCTGGGTCGCGCCCTCGATCCCGGGCGCCAGCACCCCGAGATCGAACTCGTTGTAGCTTTGCCGCCCGGACGTGGGACCGTTGATATCCACGATCAGTGTCTCCAGCCGGTTGGCGAAGCGGAAGACCACCGTCACATCGACGGTGACCAAATACTGCGTCGGTTCTCCCGACGGCGTCATCAGCGCCGGGGTGCTGTACTGCTCCAACCCCACAAAAGTCAACTCGGGGACGCTGTCGTCGAGCGCCGTCGGATCAGTCGGCGTGCCACATCCTGCGGCCAGGATGGTCGCTGCCAACACGCCCAGGCCCTGTAAAACAGCCCCCGGAAGACCGCCGTGACGCACGAAACCACTCTAAACCACACGAGGGAGCGGAGTAAAGTGGCGCACCGAACCGCTGGGCTTGGGGCCTTCTCAACTGCATCGCTAACAAGGACTAACGGACTAGATGTACGGGCAGAAGTCTCCCTGCAGCGTGCCGATCGGGTGGGCCACCGGGGTCTGGCTGAGCGCCGCCGAGCCGTCTTCAAAACCCAGTTCCAACGCGCGGTTGATCTGGAGTTTCTTGTGAAAGTCCATGAATCCCAGGCCCAGGGTTTTGGACGGCGTAATCACGGTGAGGTCCACGAACTTGTAGCCGCTGCCTTGTGCCGTCAGATTGATGCGACGAGCCAACTCGATGTCGACGAGCAGATTCGAGCGCTGGGCCAGGTTCATCACCTGAATGGCCCACTCCAGGTTGTTGCGCGCGGCCCGTCGATGATCATCGGGATGGTCGCACACCACGGCATAGATACGTTCGGCGCCGGCCGAAATGGCCGGCTTCAACGGCCAGACCGTTGCCCCTAGATCAACGTATTCTTGTCCGTTCATCTCGACCGGCGGAAACACGAGCGGAATCGAGGTACTCGCCAGCAGCGCACGGTGCAAATCCGGAAAGTGGTTGTCGAATCGCTCGACCCGGTGCAGGGTTTGGTTGTAGCAGGTCACGATCAGCGTGCGGGAACTGGATCGAATCTTGTCGAGCCTCACGTTCTCGCGAATCAGGCGCGCAAGGGGCTCGGAACTGTACGCAGGATACCGATAGGGACGAATGAACGACAGAAAGAACTGCACCCGCGATCGCAGCCCGTAGACGTGGGACGGCGTCAGATGCCGCCAGATCTCGGCGAGCCGCGCCTCTTCACCCGCGACCACCATTGCGGCCACCAGAGCGCCGACCGAGGTCCCGGACACGATCTCCGGACAAACTCCGTGCTGGGCGAACGCAAGCGCGACGCCCGCATTATATGCGCCGCGGGCTCCGCCGCCGGAGAAAACAATCGCAGTCTTCGAAGGAATCGCGCCCACCGTGCCGTTCGCCACTTAAAACGTACCGTCGCGCCAACCGCTTGTCAACGCCCGGCGGGACGATCACAGCGGGCGGACCTCCGCCTACACGTTCACCGCACGGCTCTCGGTGGTGGCTTGTCCGGCCACGCTGGCTGATGCCGAACTCCTCACCAGCGTCACCGTCAGTCCGTCGACCACAACCACTGAACTCTGGCCCCCCAGGCTGTCCTGCACCACCAAGCCATTGCTGGGATCCTCACGCCATTCGTCGTCGATCACGAATTTATATTGGTAGCTGCCTGGCGCGAGGAACACGAACTTTTTCCAGACGCCCCCCTCTTCCTTCAGGCTCAACACGTCGCGATCGGGCACCCAGCTGTTGAAGTCTCCCGCCAGCTTGACGTCGTGTGCGCCCAACGCCCGGATCGAAAACAACACGCCGGACTTGGACTGCGGGCCCAATGCCACCGCTGCGTCCGCTGCGCGGGGCTTGGTCTTCTCCGAGGCGATCACCTCCCGAGCCAACGCCATATAATCTTTGAATCCGGCCGAATCCGGCGCATACTCGGTGATCGGAAGCCCCAAGCTCACGGCCTCTCGAAGCTTGTCGTTCAGGTTGATCGTCGTGGCCATCGTGATCGGAGCGAACCGCTCCCTGATCTTCGTGAGCACTTCTTTCGCGTAACCGGCGCGGCGGTCGAATTTGGTCGGAAGGATCCGCACCGCGATCTCATGGCCAATCTTTTCGCTGATCAGCTTAATCGTTTCGGACAGCTTCACGACCCCTTGGAGGGAAAAGAAGCTGGTCTCAACCGGGACAATCGCCTCCTGGCAAGCGATGAGCGCGTTGAACGTCAGCAAGCCAACGCTGGGCGGGCAGTCGATCAGGATGTAATCGAACCCATCAGCCAGCGTGGCAATCCGCGCGGCGAGCTGACGCTCTCGTTCCGGGGTACCTGCCAGAAACTGTTCGATTGCGCTGAGCGCGATGTTCGATGGGGCCAGCGACAAGTTGGGCAGAATCTGCCTGACCACGTCCTCAAGGGGAGTTTCGCCGATCAACACCTCGTACATTCCGCGTTCGGCTTCCTCCGGTTTGATGCTCAACCCCAACGTCGCATGGGCCTGGGGATCAAGGTCAATGAGCAAGACACTGCGCGATTGCGCGGCAAGGCACGCCGCCAGATTGATGGCCGTGGTCGTCTTTCCACACCCACCCTTTTGGTTCACGATTGCCATCACACGCATGGTCCAGCCTCCCTGGTGGCAAGCGGCCCTCTCCGGAGCCGCATCACACAAACCCTCGCATCACCCGTCGCTAAATAGCACATAGCTCTACTAATTTGTGTCTCTGCTCTCACCTCCTTCCCCTTGATCCCCGACTCTCTCGCCGTCATAACTCGTCAATAATGCGTTATATTTTCTATACTGATCTAACAGGTACAGGTTCGTAACACAGCAGACTAGCGTTGTCAAGAATAAAAGTAACTAACTTGAGATTTGTGCTGATCGAAATCCACGGGGACTCGGACGGTTAGACTGTTTGGGAAGAACGAGAGAGAACGCGCTAGACCGGGTGCGGCGAGGGAAGTCGATCGACCTCAAACCCGAGATCCTGGACCATCGCCACCGCGTCGGCGGCGGACTGACCACCGGTTGTCAGGTAACCGTTGATGAAGAGCGAATTCCCGGGATACAACGCCAGCGGCTGCAGACTGCGCAGGTTGACCTCCCGCCCGCCCGCAACGCGAATCTCGGTTTTCGGCAGCAGGAAACGGAACAGGCAGAGGATCTTGAGGCACCGCCAGGGGGTCAAGACATGCGTCTCTGCGAGCGGAGTTCCGGGAATCGGGTTCAGGAAGTTGACCGGGACAGAATCGACGCGCAACGCGCGCAACGCACGCGCCACGTCCACCAGGTCCTGATCGCTCTCGCCCATTCCTGCCAAGACACCGCTGCAGGTGGAGAGCCCCGCGGTTTGCACTGCTTCGACCGTAGCCACGCGGTCCGCATAGGCATGGGTGGAACAGATCGCTGCGTAGTGTCGCTCACTGGTATTCAGGTTGTGATTCACCCGATCAACGCCGACCTGCTTGAGGCGTTGCGCCTTGTCGCGATCCAGCAATCCAAGAGAACAACAGACCTCGATCGGCACCGAGGTTTTGATCGCTTGTACCGCACGGGTTACGTCGTCCAGCTCGTGATCCGTGGCGCCTCGACCGCTGATAACGATACAGAAGCGATGGGCCCCTGATTGATAGGCTCGTCTCGCGGCGTCGCGAATTTCTCCGGCGGACCTGAGAGGATAGCGCTCGATGTCCGAGGTAGCGACCGAGGACTGCGAACAATACCCGCAGTCTTCAGGACAGAGACCGCTTTTGGCGTTCATGAGCACATGAAACTGCACGCGCCGGCCGAAGGTCGCTTTGCGCACACGGAACGCGGCGTCCAACATGTTGGGGAGATCGTCAAGCGGGGCTGCGAGCAGTTGAAGGCCCTCTTCTTCAGTCAGAACTGCTCCGCCCAATGAGCGCTCTGCAATGCGTTCGTAGTCCATCCCTGGCCCCTCTGAAGCGAAACGTGCGGGCAAGCTATACCCCTTTTGGAGTTTTTTTTCAACACAATCTTAGGGTTATAGCCTATCCGGTTAGCGCCCTACGAATATCCGATGGATCTCACTGGTTTTTATCGGTGTGAGGAGCCCGAATCTGATCGGTCTTGGGGTGGGTGCCTGCCTCCTTGCGGCATGCGGAGCAGGGCTACCGCCCGAAGAGGACTCGGGGGCGCAGGCCGCGGGTCCACTAGGGTGCGAATCAGTCGGCCAAGGGATTGATTTTCCAATTGATAACAACGCGGGAACGATTTTCTGGGCCGCAGATCCTCGGATCAATCCAGCGGATGCTACGGTCCAGTCTCAGATCAAGTTCTTGTTCGATATCCCCCAGGGTCAGTTGCCCACCGGGGTGTCCTCGGCCCGAATACGGATCAGCCCGGTTCGCAACAACCTTCTCCCGGCTGGGGGCCATGTTGATACCGCCTTTGAGATCAGCGCCATCGAACCGACCGACTTGACGGGTTTTACCGGAACTGGGGATGTAACCCTGAGGCTGACCGTGCGGTACGATCCGGTCGCGTGCGAGATCCCGGCCGAGACCGAGCCGAACCTCGTGCTCGGGCGCTTTACCGCCAGCGGAGCATGGCAAGAGGTGTGTGGGGATCCCGCGAACGTCGGGTTGGCGATCAGCGAGGTCTCGTGTTCGGACGGCGACCTCAGCTTCGGGATCTTCGGCGTCATCCCGAAGCCCGGGGTGACCCTGGAGGACCCGACACCGCCTGTCTTTCCTCAAGGTAGTTTGTCGCTGACCCTCCGCAGTCGCTGTGACACCTGCCCGGTCCCATCCATCGAACTCGAATGGGGTCCGGCGTCCGATGGCAGCGGCAGTGGGATCCTCGGTTACTGGATCTACGTGGACGGGGTCCGGAACACATTTACGTCGGATATCGCGACCAACCCCGTGCGCTTCACCCTCCAGTCGTCTGGAACCACGTTGGACACCACGCAGGAGCACCTCTACCAGGTTCAGGCCGTCGACAACGCCGGGAACGTTTCGACCCTGTTCGGCGCCCTGCGGACTTAACGCGGCGCGAGGTGTTGCGTTCGCGACGATCCGTTCGCTACCATACAGCCTGACAACCTGACTTCATTGACCGTGCGCCCCCTCCGGCCGGCGTCATGCGACCAGCGATCGTGAGCACCGCGACCCCATCCAACGTGACGACCTGGTCCAGGATCCTGAGACGGGGCTCCGCACAGCGGCTGACCGCCGAGGCGCTGCTCGGCGCGGCCGCGTTCCTCATGGTCGTCGCGTCGCCCGGGTACGCCGAGTCCGACGCGGAGCGCCACGCCCGGGCGCTCAAGCAGGCGATCGTTGCATTTGCCGCGTCCGCGCTCACCTTGCGCGAGGCTCCGGTATCTCCTCCGGCCCACCTCGAGATGTTGTTCGGGGTTCAGAGCCGCGGCGAGCCGGTTCACGCACACCACCTTCCTGGTTGGCTCAAGGTTTCGCTGGATGGGCTGCCGGCGGTCGAACACGCCTATACTGATCGAGAGTGGCATGCGCTTGCCGATGGTGGTCTCCACCTGCTTCTGACCGCGCCCAACACGTCGGGATCACGCACCCTCACGGTCCACTTTAAGGGCATCGACCGGAACGGGAAACCCTACCTGCGAACCAAGACGTTTTCCTTCGAGGCGTCTCGCCCCTCGGACCACCGTGTGCTGTGGTTCCGCGCCGCAGCGAACGAAGAGCCGAGTCTCTCGCTCGACACGCTCGGCGAATCGCTGCTGCGATCGCCGACGACCGGGCAGCCGACGGATGAACCGTTCTATCGAATCGGCCTGTTCGAATCTGCCTCCGGAAGTCACGCCACGGCCGCCGCCTATTTTCTGGCCGCGCTCGAGCCCAGGGTCTCCGGCGCTCATCAAACCGAGGCCCGCCTTCGCTTGGCGGAATCGTACGCCGAAGTCGGCGCACCCGAGGAGGCCGAAGCGCTCCTTGAACAGGTCGCGACCGAAAACACGGATCCCGTGGTGCGCGCGCGGGCCTGGCTGTTCGTCGAACGGATCGCGGCGCGTGAGGGTCGTCACCGCCGGGTGCTCGAGGCCCATGCGCGCATCGGCCCGGCGCTCCCGCCCGAGCTCGCTGGCGAAGCGCATACGCTGGCTGGACTCAGCGCGCTGGCCCTGCGCGCGTACCCGCAGGCAGGGGGGCTCTTTCGTGCGGTGCCGAAGTCGAGTCCGGACGCTCCGTTGGCGCTGTTCGGACAAGCCCAAGCGCTTGCGGGCCAAGGTGACGCCTACACGGCCGGGACCTTGTTTGCCAAGCTCGGCGACACGCGCGCCCTGTTCAACCCGGTGCAATCGCGGGTCACCGAATACGCGCACGCCGCGTTGGGGTTACAGCTGGTCGCACAGGGGCGATACGAAGAAGCCGTCGCTCAGCTTGGACGCGTGCCGTCCGATCATCCGTTGTCGGAGTCCACGCTGTTCGCCATCGGCTGGTGCCTGCGGGAAACCGGTGAACACGTCAAGGCCATCGCGGTGTTTGACGATCTCTTGGCCCGCGCACCCGGCGGGCGTTACGCGCACGAAGCCCGACTCGCCACGGCCGCCTCCTATGCCGACCTCCGCGCCACCACTCGCTCCGTCGCCGCGTACCGCGCGGCCTTGGACGCGTTGACCGCGTCCAGCGCCGCGCTCGATCAGTGGAACGCCGTCGTGCGCGATCCGGTGTGGGACCCGTTGGCTCAAGATCAGTCCGCCGTGCCCGCTGACGCCCGCACCATGGTGCTGGAGGATCCCGCGATTGTCCGGGCGGTGGCGCGGTATCGCTGGCTGGTTCGGTTTGGACAGGAATTGCGGCGCGCCCTGGACCGATTTCCGGGGTTTTTGGCGGCCCCCCAAGGCCCAGCCACGTTGGGAAGCCGCCTTCAGACGGTTGACGGATCGCACCTGATCAGCCGGGGACAGGACCTGATTGCTCGGCTCGATGTCGTAAAGAAGGAGTCTCGCGACGCCCTGTCGATGCTGATCACCCAAACCCTGGCCCGCGAACAGGAGCGGCTCGAAGAGTGGTCGGTTGCCGCCAGCCTGGGGATCGCACGTAACCTCCGCGACGATGTCAGCGGGGAGGTCCTGACCCTTGAGTAGCGGTTCACGTTGTCCCCAACGCTACTGGTCGGTATTGGCCGTGGGTGCCCTGGCGTTGACGCTCGGCCTGCCGGCTCAGGGACAGTCGGCCCAGGACCAGCCGATCGTGATCGATCCCGCCAAGCGCCGGGCCATCACACAAGAAGTGCTGTCGAGCCAACGAGATCCGCGAGGGAGAGAGCAGAAGCTGGAAGCGCTCCGGGCGTATGAGCGGTTCGTGATGGAGGATTTGGTGGGGCGATCCGCGCTGCGCGCGGAGGCCATGCACAACTTGGGCGATCTGTACTCCGAGATCGAAACCGCGACCGAGCGCACCGCGCGTGGGCGGAGCAGCAGCGTGCCCAGCCCTTCGCGTGCCAAGTCGATCGCGGTCTACGAGCGGCTGCTGGCGCTCTACCCCGGTCGCGCCGAAAACGACGGGGCCCTGTATCAATTGGCACGAGCGTATTGGGAGACCGGGCGGTTGGATGACGCCGCAGCACGCCTGCGCCGAATTCTCACGGAACACTCCAAGAGCGCGTACGCCTCCGAAGCCGCCTTTCGACTGGGGCTTCGCGCCTTTTCGGTTCGCGACTTCTCCGGCGCGGCCGACCTGTTCGCAAAGGCCGCGCGCGGACACGATCCCGAGCTCGTGGCAGCGGCCCGGTTCCACCTGGGGTGGACGCTCCTCAACCTTCAGGAATATCGCTCGGCCGCCGACGCCTTTGCGTCGATCCTCGACACCGCGGCCACCAAACGCCGGGCAACCCCGAACAGCTTCACCCTGTCCGAATTTCCCGAGGCCGAAGCCACGTTCCTGTCCGAGGTCGTGAAAGCGTTGCTGCTTGCGTTCGACTACTTGGGCGGGCCCGACGCCATGGCCGCCTATTTCAAGGCGGGTGAGCGGCGCCCCTACGAAGAGACTCTTTACCGAACGCTCGGCGGGCTTTATCAAGAGCAGGACCGCACCGCCGACGAGGTCGCGGCGTATGAGACGTTTCTAACCGTGGCACCGCTGCACCGAGAGGCGCCGCGGTTTCAGGTTGCGGTCGCCGAGACGTACGCGCGCGCGAAGCGCCAAGCCGCGGTGATCCAGGCGCGTGAGCGGCTCGCGGAGCGATATGGTTCCGGTACCCCCTGGGCCCGCGCCAATCCCGAGGCCGCCAAACAGGTGGCCCAACCGCTCGTCAAAGACGCGCTCTACCAGCTGGCGCTCTATGAACACGCCCAGGCCCAGAACACGCGGCGGGTTGCCGCGTGGGAGAAAGCCGTGGGGCGCCACGATCGCTTCCTCGCGTCGTTTCCCAGGGACGTGAACGCCGCGCGGGTGACGTGGCTGCGCGGCGAAGCCTTGTTCGAACTCCAGCGATATGCCGAGGCAGCCGACGCGTACCAGCGCAGCGCGTACGACTACCCCCTGCACGCTCAGACACGGGAAGCGGCGTACGCCGCGGTCGCGGCCAGGGAGCGTCTTATCCCCGCCGACGGCGCCGTAGCGCCGGACGCCGCAGAACGCCTCGCGGCCACGGCGTCGCGGTTCGTCGAAACCTTCCCGGACGACGGGCGCAATCCAGACCTCCTCATGAAAGCGGCTCAGTCCGCGGAGCGCGCGAATCGAACCGACTTGGCCGACTCGCTGGCGCGCCGGCTCGTCGAGCGCTACCCCACGAGTCGGTGGGCCGCGCCGGCGCAACGGATTATCGGGCAGTCTCTGTACGACAAGGGCCGGTTCCTGGAGGCAGAACAAACCTTTCGCCGCGCCCGCACCGACGCCGCGGACTCAGAGATGGCCGCGTTGAACGCGCTCGCCGCCTCCGCGTTGTACCAACGCGCCACCCAGGACCGACGCGACGGCCGCACCGTGGACGCCCTCAACGAATTTATCCGGGTCGCATCGGATTACCCGTCCACGTCGTTGGCCCCCTCCGCGTTGGCCGAAGCGGCACAGATCAGCGACACGTCCGGTCGGTCCACGGATGCCGCGGCACTGCGACGGCGCCTCGTGGACACGTACCCCAACAGTGCCGAGGCACCGGCCGCTCTCCGGATGCTCGCCGGAGCGGCCGAAGCATCCGGCGACCTGGCGGGCGCCATCGAATGGTACGAGCGCCTGGCGGCCCGCAGTGAGCCCGCCGCGCGGGACGAGTTGGCCTGGACGGTCGCGGCGCTCGCCGAACGGGCGTCCGATTGGAAGCGCGCCGAGTCGACCCTTGGCGCTTTGGCCGCACGGTCGGATCTGCCGGCCGCTCAAACGGTCGAAGCAGGGTTTCGCGCCGCGGACGCCGCTGCGCGGCAGGGCCGAGGAGCCGCCGGCGCGGGCTTCCGCGAGGCAGCCCTTGCGCGGTACCGCACGTGGCGAACCCAGGACCCGGCTCGCGAGCTCACGAGGGCCGACGTCCTGGCGGCGCAGGCACTCGTGGAATTGGGCGATCAACGCGCAGCCGCGTGCGCGGCGATCCACTTGCGCGAACCCCTCGAACGGACGTTGTCCGACAAACGCGCGGCGCTCGACGCGTCCCTGGACGCCTATACCGAAGCGGTCACGGTGCGGGTGCCGGAAACCACGACCGCGGCCACCCATAAAATCGGCACGGCGTTGGATGAGTTTTTCCAGGCACTCCTGGCCTCCGAACGCCCGAGCGGACTGACCGACGAGCAACGCGAACAATACACGTTTCTGCTCGAGGAACAGGCCGCCCCGTTCGAAGAGCGTGCGGTCAGCGCCTACGAGGCCAACGTCCGACGCGCGCAGGAACTCGGCCTGTACGACGGCTGGATCGCCAAGAGCTACGAGCGACTGGCCGCGCTGAGACCTGTTCGGTACCACCGACCCGAGGCTCCCGAGTTGGTGCACAGCGATTGGGATCGCGCGCCATGACCCGGTGGATCATGCGGGCGCTCTTCGCGGCCGGCTGCGTGCTGCTGCCGGCGTGCAGCGGGTCCGCGGTACGTCCGGACCCGCCGGCGGACGCGCCCCGGGCGCCCGATGCGCAGGCGCTCTTCGCCCGCGCGTTGGCCGCTCAGCAGGCCGGCGAACGCGATCGAGCGGAAGCGTTGTGGAAACAGGTGATCGCGGCCGCTCCTGAGCACGCCGCCCCGCATACCAATCTCGGCATCGTGTACCGCACGAGCGGACGACTGGAGGACGCGATTCACGAGTACGAGACCGCCATCCGGCTCGACCCCGCCGATGCGGTGACGTATCACAATCTCGGCCTGGCCCAGCGCGCCCGCGGGGCCTGGACCGATGCGGAGCGAGCCTACCTCCGCGCCCTGGAGCTGCGCCCGCAACAGGTCGAGACGCATTATAATCTGGCCATTTTGTACGAACTCTTCCTCGATCGACCGGAGGATGCGTTGACGGAGTATCGCGCGGTACTGTCGCTCGGCGGTCCTGAGGCGGACGCGGTGGGGCAGTGGATTCGAACCCTTGAGCGGCGGCTCGCGCTGCGCGAACCGGCCGTTTCGGGAGCGCCGTGACCCCGCATACGCTCATTACGGTGATCGCGACCGCCGGCCTGATCACCACGGCCGCGCTCACGCCCGCGCTGGCGGCCCCGTCGGGTCAGGCTCCACCGGCCGCCCAGGCGCCGGTCACCCGCGATCAGCCCGCGTCCAAGACCAAAACCAAGCCCCGCCGCGTCATCATCTTCGGGACCACCATCGTCGGGGACGTCCTGAAACCCCCGATCGAGAAAACGGTTCCCTGGCAGCGTCCCGCCGCGTTTCAATCCAACGCCGCCCCGCTCGCCCACGACTTTCTGACCGAACTATTGACGCCGCTCGACCGTGATGCGATTCTTCAGGACGCTGGAGACCACGCGCGTTGAACTCCGCCGGCGTCTCACGTCCCACAAAGGAGTCTTGATGGAAATCGTTCAGTTTCTGGTCGCCAACTTCAAAGCCGGCGGAATCTTCATGTACGGCATTCTGTCCGTTCTGGTGCTCGGGACCGCGATCGTGGTGGAGCGCGCGCTGGCGTTGCTGATCCGGGGACGCGTCAACGCGCGGGCGTTGTGGCAGGACCTCGACGCCTTGATCGCGCACGATAAGCTCGCGGACGCGCTGCAACGCGCCCAAGCCGTGTCAGCCCCGCTCGCGCGTGTCTTGGCCGCTGGCCTGGCAGCGGCCCAGCGAGGAGAAGGCCGCGAGAGCGTCGACCGGCACCTCGAGGAGACCATCCGCGAGGTCCTGCCCCAGCTCGAAAAGCGCATTCACTATCTGTACACGCTCTCCAATGTCGCGACGCTGATCGGCTTGCTGGGCACGGTCGTGGGGTTGATCACGGCGTTCACGGCCGTCTCGCTCGCTGATCCGGCTCAAAAAGCCGCGTTGCTCGCCAACGGAATTTCCCTCGCGCTCAACAACACCGCGTTCGGCTTGATGGTCGCCATCCTGCTGATGCTCGCCTACTCCTTCATGCAGTCACGCGCCGCGCGGCTCGGAGACGAGATCGACGAGTTCTCCCTTCGCCTGGCCAATCGGTTGAGCGACCGGGCGGGACGCTGATGGTCCCACGGCTCGCCACCCGCCGGCGCCGTCCGGTCGCAGACGAAGCGATTCACATCGTGGCGCTGTGGAATTTGATGATCATTCTCATTCCGTTTCTGTTGCTGTCCGCCGTCTTTTCGCAGACGTCGATCCTCAACCTGTACCTGCCTCCGCCCGCGGCGGCGCCCGCGCCGAACCAGACCGCTCCCGACAGCGTCGCGAAGCCCGTGGTCTCGATCCTGCGCGACGGATACGTGTTGAGCGACGGACCGCAGGTCATCGCCGCGGTTCCGTTCGATGAGGACGGCCGCTACAACACGCGCAAGCTCACCGAGCTCCTGGTCGCCATCAAACAGTCGATCCCGACCCAACAGGATATCGTGATTCTGAGCGAAGCCGAGACCTCGTACGAAACGATCGTCCAGACCATGGATGCGGCGCGGGAATGGGTCTCGCGCGAAGACGATCACGCGGCGGTCCAACCGCTGTTCCCGAACATCGCCCTGGGGCGGGTAGGCGGCGCAGGCGCGGCGCCGGTGCAGAGCACGCCGTGAAACACGAACCTGGCGTGCGCCGTCATCTCGAACCTCCGAGACTCAACCTGACCGCCATGGTCGACGTGTTCACCGTGCTGTTGGTCTTCCTGCTCAAAAGCTACTCCGCGGAGGGGACGCTGACAGCCGCGGCGCAAAACCTGGAGCTGCCCGCATCCACCTCGAGTCTGACTCCGCAGCCCACGATCACGATCACGATCTCTGAAGACACCCTGTTCGTCGACGACGAACGGGTGGGGGCGCTCGTCGAGCTCACCGCCGGGGATGCTCCCTATATTCCGGAACTCGGGCAGGCCCTCAAGGCTCGCGTGGACAAGGCGCGACTCATCGCGGGAAGTAACCCGTCGCATTCGTTTCAGGGTCGGGTCACGATCCTCGGGGACAAGAACACCCCGTTCGCCACACTTGAGCGAGTCATGTACACCGCCTCGCTCAGCGAGTTCGGCGACATCGCGTTGGCGGTGTACCAGAAAGGGAGAAGCGGGTGAGGAGCCGGTGGCTGGCCGGAGTCGAGCCAGAGGACCGAGAGTTTCTCCTGGTTCTCGGCGCGTGCACGCTCGCGTACGGCCTTGCGGTCTGGGGTCTGTCCTTCGTGCCCACGCCGACGCGGTCATCAACCGATGTGGCCAGCCTGCCTCCTCGGATCGCCAAGCTCATTATGGAGGCGCCTCCGCCCCCCCCGGTCGCGCTCAAGCCGCCCGAACCCGTGGCAACGTCCCCAGCGCCCGCCAAAGCCACTCCTCAAAAAGCTCCGAGCAAGGCCAAGACCGAGGCCAAGCCTGCTCCGGCCCGCGAGGTACCGCCTCCTCCCGAGCCTGTTCCGTTGTCCGAGGAGGAGCTGCAGGCACGCGCCGCCGCCGCGCTCGAGGAGGCCCGGTTGCGCCTGGAAGCCGAAACCGCGGCGCGCCGCGAGCAAGCCCGCGCCGTCGCCAAGCAGAGTGGTCTCCTCAAAGCGCTGGCGGACGCGGGCGGGGGAGGAGGCGTGGGCCAAGGGCCTGCGCTGGACCGCGTTTTAGGGGACGTGGCCGTGCTCAGCAACCCGGCGTTGCCGCCGAGCGGGTCGGCTGGTTCAGGAGCGGGGTTGGGCCAAGGAACTGGTCAAGGGGTGGGACCCGGGTCTGGAGGCAGTCGCTTGAGCGTGGACGAGATCGTCGCCGGGCTGAAAGGAGACGGGACCGGTGAGGCCGTGGTGCTCGCGGGAAAAGCCACTGCTCGGGTGAGCAGCGCACTCAGTGTAGAGGAAGAATTACTGGCCAAGCGGAGCGACGAATCGATCTACAAGATGCTCAAGACCCTGGACCCATGGCTGAAACTCAAATACCACGCCGCGCTCAAGGATCACCCCGGGCTGGGGGACTTTTTGAGCGTGCGCTTTACCATTACCCCTGAGGGCGATGTGGTCGACTGCCAGGTCCGCGAAAGCCGCCTCGGCTATCCGCCGTTGGAAGAGACGGTCCTGAAGCGGATCTGCCTCCTCAAGTTCCCGCCCCTCACCCAAGGCATCGGAGAAGTCATCGACGCGACCTACACGATCGACTTTACGCGCTTTAGCTAGACCCGCGCGCCCCGATGACGGGGAGGTGCCTTGACGGCACGATCGGCCGGGCAACCAGGTCGTATCCCAGGGCCTCGGTGATTTCCACCTCGACAAAATCTCCCGGCTCGCCGGCCATCTCCTCCAGATACACCACGCCGTCGATTTCAGGCGCCTGCGTGGCGAGGCGGGCTTCCAGCGCGAACTGATCGTCTTGCGCGGGCCCTTCGATCATCGCTGTGCGGCGGAGCCCGACCGTGGCGTCACCCCGGGCCTGCGAGATCCCCAGCTGCAGATCAAGGAGCCGCTGACGCCGCTCGGCTTTGATCTCGGCTGACACCGGATCGCCCAGCTTGGCCGCAGCGGTTCCTTCCTCCTTCGAATAGGTGAAGACCGCGATCCGGTCGAACCGCTGTTCTTCCACAAACGCTGCGAGGCGGTCGAACTCACGCTCGGTTTCCCCTGGAAACCCCACGATGAAGGACGTGCGGATCGCCACATTGGGAACCCGGTCCCGGAACACGTCCAGTGTGCGACGGATCTCGGCGCTGCCCCCACCGCGGTTCATGCTGCGAAGAATACGATCGTCGATGTGCTGGACCGGCATTTCCACGTAGGGCACGAGTTTCGGTTCCTCAACGAACAGGTCGACCAGGCCCGCCGGCAACTTATGCGGGTACAGGTACATGAGGCGGATCCATTGCAGGTCGTCGATCTTGCCCAATTCACGGACCAAGGCGATGAGGTCGCCCTTGCGCCCGTGGTCCATCCCGAATGCTGGAAGGTCCTGGGCGATCAAATTGATCTCGCGAACACCCTCGGCCGCCAGGTGTTGGGCCTCAGCGACCACCGAGCCGATGGTCCGGCTGGCAAGATCGCCGCGAAAGCTGGGAATCGCACAGAACGCGCACCGCTTGTCGCAGCCTTCGGAGATCTTGACGTACGCCCAGTGCCGTGGACCCAGCCGCCGCCGCAGCGTCGTCGCGTCGTAGAGGAACGTGGGGTGTTCGAACCACGAGCGCGCGGCGGCCTTGGCGGTTCCCAGCCGCGACCGGACGATCTCGGCAATCTGGGGGAAGTCCCCGGTCCCGACAATCGCATCGAGTTCCGGCAATTCCCGAATGAGTTCCCCTTGATAGCGCTGCGTGAGACACCCGGTGGCGATGAGGGTGCGGCACCGCCCGGACTTCTTGAGTTCGCCCAGCTCGATGATCGTGTTGATGGACTCTTCCCTGGCAGCATCGATGAACCCGCAGGTGTTGACGATCACGACGTCGGCGCGTCGTTCATCGCTGACCACGCGCAACCCCGCCTCGGCGAGCTGCCCCAACATCACCTCCGAGTCGACTTGGTTTTTGGGACAGCCCAGGGTGACCAGAGCGACCGTCCGACGGTCGCTCGTGGGCCCACGATCCGACCGCCCGATCCTGGAACGACGGTGACGCAATGATCCGGTCCCGCGTGCTGGCATCTATTTCGCGCGCCTCACGCGCGCCACGCCCCCTTTGTAGCCCATCCATACCGAGCGATCAGGGTCGACCGCCACGGCGTACACATCGCCTTGGACGTAACGGTGATCTGCCGGCACCGTCGTCCAGGTTCGTCCATCGTAGGTCGACAGACCGTGGTTGGTCCCGAACCACAGACGGCCCGTAGGGTCTTGGGCAATGGCGTAGACCACGTTCCCAGCGAGCCCGTCCTCGGTGGTGTAGTTGGTCCAGGTGGTGCCATCGAAGCGGGCGACCCCGCCGCCCCAGGTGCCGATCCACTTCACGCCCCGCGGATCGACCAGCAGGGAGAACACGTAGTTCTCGTTGTACGTCTCGCGCCCCTCAGGGTCCAGCGCGGTCAGATCGTGTCGGTGCGTCGTGCCGCCCGTCAACGACCCGAAGCCGGTATTGTCGCTCGGATCCAAGCGCTGCGTGTTCGGCGCGCCCAGTCCGTCGCGATGGGTCCAGCTCGTCCAGGTGGCGCCGTCGAACCGGCTCACCCCGCCCTCGGTTCCGAACCACACCGAATCGTCACGATCCACCGCAACGGCGTACACCCAGCGGTTGACCAACCCGTCCTCGACGCGGTACGACGTGAATCCGCGTCCGTCGTATCGGCTGACGCCGTTCCACGTCCCGATCCACATCGTGCCATCGCGCTGATACGCGATGTCGTAAACCCACGGGTCCGCGAGTCCGTCGTTGACGTGAAACGTCTTGGTCCGATCGCCGTCCACCCGCGCCAGGCCCCCGCTATTGGTCCCGAACCAGGTCACGCCGTGCTGGTCAACGGACACGGTGAAGGCATAGTTCACCAGCAGGCCGTGCTGGGTCGTAAAATGGCCGACCTTCCGCCCGGCCGCTCGATCGATCTTTAACACGCCCTCCGACGACGCGACCCACAAAAACGGGCCGTCGATCGCCAATGCGCGCACAAACGCGTGCTCGTCGGTTTCAAAACTTTCCACCACGCGGTAATTCTCAGACGACCGGGGCGTACACGAGAGAGCGAACAGGGCGATGAGCAGCGCCCCTAGGACTCTGCGCGGAGCCGTCACGACAGACGCAATAGTTCGATGTGATGCTCCGAGAGGAGGGGCCAGGTATCCATGCAAGGTGTACTCGCGTGCCAACCCACGTTACCATAGCCCCGCGGCGCAGAGCAAGACGGAGCGCGCCGAGACCGCCTCACCGTTCACAACTTGACCTGCCCCGGCCTCCAGCTATCCTAGGGACGCTTATGCGCCTCCGAACCGGTCCGCTCCCTACCATTGACGTGCCCATTGAACACGATTTGCGGCAGATCGAACGCAGGGAATGGCACCTGTGGGTACTGACGCTCATCCTGCTTCTCGTCTTCGTCGGGGTGATCGTGCTCACTTCATACATCCTGCTCGAACACGAACCCGAGAGCTCGGGCCTTTTCCACCTGATGGTCTATCGGGGTTTGCCCGGGCTTGTGGTGCTGATGGCGCTGTTTTGCGCCTACATTCTTCACACGCGCGTGACGTTCGGGCGCATGCGGCGCCTCTTTGAAAAACAAGCCATGCGCGACGCGTTGACCGGCTTGCTCAACCGGCAATACGTGGGCGACCGCCTCGGCGAAGAACTGGCGCGTGCCGAGCGAAACCGCGGCGAGTTCGGCATCTTGCTCTGCGATCTCGACCATTTCAAGGCCGTCAACGACAGCCACGGTCATCACGCCGGGGACGAGGTGCTCAAAGAGGTCAGCAAGGCGGTGCTCGAAGCCACCAGGGGCTCGGACCTCGTCTTTCGCTGGGGTGGGGACGAGATCCTGGTGGTGTTGGCCCGGACCACTCGAGACGGCGTGCTCACGGCTGCGGATCGTATCCGCAAAGGCGTCAAGGCCGTGGGAGACCGCCGCCACGTGATGTTGGACGTCAGCGTCGGGGCGGCTTTGTATCCCGAGCACGCCCAAACCGTCGACGCGCTGATCCGGCTCGCGGACCGCGCCCTGTACATCGCGAAGCGCGGCGGGGACAAGGTGCATATCGGAGAGGAAGAGTATCGATTGGACGATCAGGCGGTGCAGGTCGTATTCCAAGCGGTGGTGGATCGGACCACCAACAAGGTATTGGGACACGAGGCTCTCAGCCGCGATCCCCAAGGGAAACTGAGTATCGGCGAGCTCTTCCGGCGGTATCAGGCCGTGGGGCAGCTCAATGAACTCAAGTGCCTCTGCTTTCGCCTCCAACTCAACGCCGCAGCCGCGGCCGGGCTCAACCGCGTGTTTCTCAACGTAGACTTCGCGGTCCTGGATCTCCTCGAGGTCGTACCCAAACCGGCGGGGATCGAGGTGATTCTGGAAATTTCCGAGGCCGAGGCCGTTCGCGACGTGGAGCGCCACCTCCAGACCACCAGCGTGTGGCGGGCCCAGGGCTACAAGTTCGCCATCGACGATTTCGGAGCCGGGTTCATCTCGCTCCCGTTCATCGCGCGCCTGATCCCGGACTACATCAAAATGGACCGTTCCACGATCGTGCAGGCACGCGCTTCTCGGCAGTTTCTGACGTTTCTGCGCGATCTGGTGGTGGCGCTGCGCAATTACTCGAAGGAAGGCATTATCGCGGAGGGCATCGAGACTCCCGAGGAACTGCAGGTCGTGCGCGATCTTGGCATCGGCCCGGTTCAGGGCTTCCTGCTCGCCGAGCCGCAAACGCTGGTCGCCCGTCCCGACCACCGCGTGACCCGCCCGGCGGCGTAGCACCCCGCCTCAACCCTCACAAGCTGGCGCGCCTGGCTGGAATCGAACCAGCGACCCACAGCTTAGAAGGCTGTTGCTCTATCCGACTGAGCTACAGGCGCGCATGGGTGAAAGACGAGGGGAGAGGGGGGTGAGCGGTGAAGGCCCCGTCACCCCGTCGTCTCTAAGCAATCGGGGCGACTGGATTTGAACCAGCGACCCCCTGCGCCCAAGGCAGGTGCGCTACCAGGCTGCGCTACGCCCCGTTGAATTCCTTCCCGCCGAGTCCGGCATCGATACGGATATCAGCATACCACGAACGTGCGCCAAGGCGTCGAGACAGAGCCTTCGCTCAGGGCCCTACAATGCGAGCGCTGGACCGAGCGCGGCTTTCTGGTACGCCGCCAGTCTCTTGATGCCGGTCGCTGCTAACTGCGTGAGGTCCACCAAATCGGCGGCTGAAAACGGCGTGCGTTCCGCGGTTCCCTGCACCTCGATGAACCCACCCGAACCCGTCATGACCACGTTCATGTCCACGTCGGCCTGGGAATCTTCGACGTAGGTCAAGTCCAGCACCTGCCGTCCGCCGACCACCCCGACGCTCACCGCCGCGACGTATTCCTTAACCGGCATCCTCGAAAACAATCCGCCCGCCATGCCTTTGCGGCACGCCGCCACCAGTGCGACGAACGCACCCGTAATAGACGCCGTCCGCGTCCCGCCGTCGGCCTGGATCACGTCGCAGTCAATCCAGATCGTCCGCTCCCCCATGGCGGCAAAGTCCATGACCGCGCGCAGCGATCGCCCCACCAACCGCTGGATTTCCTGGGTCCTGCCCCCGATTTTGGTCCGCTCCCGCTGGGTACGCTCCGCGGTGGCGCGAGGGAGCATGGCGTATTCGGCCGACACCCATCCGGCGCCTTTGCCCTTGAGGAACGGGGGCACGCGGTCCTCGATGGTGGCGGTACAGACCACCTTGGTCTCACCCATTTCGATGAGCGCCGAACCTTCGGCCGGTTTGATGAAGCCCGGCGTGATGATGACCGGGCGAAGTTGTTTGGGCGTTCGTCCGTCGGGCCGCACAAGGGTCCCCAAAACGTACAGCGCGCCACAAGGGGGCGCGCCATCCCATGGGCCGCAGGCCACCTCACACGTGGCGCAGCAAAGTGGGGGCCATTATAGGAAAGGTGGGGCGAAAGAGCAAACCCGGAGCGCGCCAAAGGCGCGCTTGAAAATTGACGCCGTCGGCGCCCCTACGGGTGGCGCGCCATGCCATGAGCGCTGCGGCAACCGGCCTGCTGATCAGGCCGCGGCTGGTATGGGAAAGTCGTCGTCCCGCCGCCGATTCGCTTGCCGGCGGTCGTAGCTGACCGGATCAAGCGGGATGGAGACGATAAACGTGGTCTGACGCCCGAGTTCAGACTCCACCGAAATCGTGCCCCGGTGTTCTTCGATCACCTGGTGGCAGGCCAGGAGTCCTAACCCGCTGCCTTCGTGGCCTTTGGTCGTGAAGAACGGGGTGAACAGCTTTTCAATATTTTCAGGCGGAATGCCTACCCCGGTGTCCGTGACGCGAACCGTTGCATGCGGAACCCCGCGAACAGTCACGGCACGGGTGCTGACGGTCAGGGTTCCACCCGAGGGCATCGCCTGGATCCCGTTGAGCATCAGATTTAAGAACACCTGCTTCATTCGTTCCGAGTCCATACGCACCGGCTGCAAAGACGGATCCCCCTTCACGTCAACCGATACCCCAAGTGACCGGGCCTGGGGCTCCAAAAACGTCGCCATTTGGGCGAGCAGCGCGTTGAGGTCTCCTGCTTCGATCTTGAGCTCCGACTCGCCGGTAAACTTGGCGTAAGAGAGCAGTTGCCGGATCAACCCCCGGATGCGCTCGACCTCATTGACCGTCACCCGATACAACGTGCCCCAGTATTCCTCATCGGCTTGCGCGTCCTTCCGCTTGGACGGCAGCATTTGCAGAAACGTCGAAATCGGCACCAGGGGATTGTTGATCTCGTGAGCCAGGCCAGCCGCAAGCGTGCCGACGGCGCTCAGGCGGTTGGCGCGAGCCATCCGTTTCATGGTCTCGATCTTTTCCGCGTAGAGTCGGTCGCGTTCTTTGACCAGCACATAGCGCTCGATCCCTTCCCGAAACGCCATGCGCACTTCGCGCTCGTCGTAGGGTTTGGTGAGGTAGCGACAGACGTTGCCCAAGTTGATCGCGTCCACCACGCTCTCGAGGTCGGAATACGCCGTCAACAACATGCGCACCGTCTCGGGATAGGCTGCCCGCACCCGGGCGAGAAATTGCGTGCCCACCATGTCCGGCATGCGTTGATCGGACAGGACCAGCGCCACGTCGCGCGTGCCGAGGATATCAAGCCCTTCCGCTGCACTTGCCGCCGAGAGAATCGTGAACTCCCGCTTGAACTGCCGACGCAGCGTTTCCAACGCATACGGCTCGTCATCCACGTACAAAATCGGGTACGCCTTGTAGTCCAAATCCTCAAACATTGCGGACTCCCGACTCCAGCTCTACGCGGCCTGCGACAACACCTGCGCCAACGGCAACACGACGGTAAACTCCGCGCCGTGGCCGGGCTCGCTTTTCACGTCGATCCGTCCTCCAACGTCCTGGACGATTTGATAGCTCACGGACAAGCCGAGCCCGGTGCCCTGGCCGACCGGCTTGGTCGTGAAAAACGGCTCGAACAACCGCGGCATATGTTCGGGCTTGATCCCCGGCCCGGAATCGCGCACGGTCACGGTCACCATATGTTCGTGGTCGCGAGACTCCACCCAGATCTCCCCGGATGGGCCCACGGCCTGGACCGCATTCTGCAGCAGGTTCATCCACACTTGGTTGAGTTTACCAGGAACTGCCAAAACCGGGGCGCTGGACTGCATGTCCGTGTGCAGGACGATCTGTTTACCCATCGTCGGACGGACGAGCCCAAGCGTCGACTCCAGTCCATCCCGAACCGAAACCGCGACCTTTTGATTCTGATCTTTACGAACAAACGTTTTGAGTTGCCCGATGATTTGCTCCGTGCGCGACACACCGTTTTTGACGATGCCCAACGACGCATCCACATCTTCCACCGCCTCAACCGCCTCCGCCTCGGCATGCTCTCGCACCAGCAGCGGCTTCAGCTCGTCCCACGCGGTTTGGAGCACACTCAGGCTGTTTTTGGCGAAGTTGATCGGGTTATTCATCTCATGCGCCATTCCAGCGACCAACATCCCCAGGCCCGCCATTTTCTCGGATTGCACCAGCTGCGCCTGCGTGGCCTTCAACTCCTCGAGCGCAGCTTCCAATGCTTCGTTGCGCTGCTGGATTTCTCTTTCCAACCGCCGAAGCTCTAAGAGCGATTTGATCTTGGCGCGCAACTCCTGGGCGTTAAACGGCTTGGTCAAATAGTCGTCGGCCCCGTGCTCCAAGCCTTCGATCTTCATCGCCATGTCGGCGCGCGCCGTGAGCAGGATGATCGGGATGTGCATGGTACGAGGGTCTTTGCGGATTTCTCGGCAGAGCTGATAGCCATCCATTTCCGGCATCATGACGTCGGAAACGATCACATCCGGAAGCTGCTCTGCCGCAACCCGCACCCCCTCGATTCCATTGGCGGCCTTGAGTACGCGGTATTCCCCCTGCAGCTCGAATGCGATAAATTCCCGCATATCGGGGTTGTCCTCCACGACGAGGAGCTGCCGACCGTTCGCTGGGGAGAGACTGGTTTCCGCCATAACAGTGGGTTCCGTGGGTATACCGACCCCTTGGCGGTCGGCGGCTACACGCAGCGTTTGCGTCCAGTCGGCTGACCCGACATCGTCGCCCTCGGGCTGAGAAGCCTTCTCCTTGTCGGTTGCATTGTTCGGACCTTCCAGGAGTAACGGGACTGTGAACGTGAACGTTGACCCCCGCGTGGGTTCGCTTTCAACCTGGATCCGTCCGCCATGCAACTCCACGATCTCTTTGGCAAGAGCCAGACCAATACCTGTGCCCTCGTAACGGCGGTTGGTAGCAGAATCCACCTGGGAAAACCTTTTGAAGAGCTTAGGCAGGTCTTTTTCCGCAATGCCGATGCCAGTGTCCGTGACCTGAACTCGCAACTGTCCATCAGCCGACCGGCCCCACGACAGGGTGACCCGACCACCGGAGTCGGTGAACTTGATTGCGTTAAACATCAAATTCAACACGACCTTCTCCAGACGATCTCGATCAAAGTAGACGCGGGGAGGCAATGGTGATTCGCCACGACCTGCAAGCTCAATGCGCTTTTTCTCCGCCATCGGCGCGACCGAGGCCACAAGCCCCCGGAAAAACGTCTCCAGGTTTCCCTGCCGGAACTCAAGTCTCATGCGCCCAGCGTCTAACTTGGTTAAATCGAGCAGGTTGTTGATCTGCTTAAGCAACCTTAGCCCGTTTTGATGCATCACCGTCGCGTGGCGCTTCACTCCATCAGATATCGGACCTGCCTCTCCCTTAAGCAATGACTCCAATGGCGCGAGAATTAGCGTAAGAGGCGTTCTTAACTCGTGACTAACCGTTGCGAAAAATTGTGTCTTGGCCGCATCGAGTTGTTTGAGTTCGTCAACTGCAGTTGCCAGTTGACTTCGCGTCTTCTCGAGCGTCTCATTGCTCCGCGTTAGTTCATGGCGTCCCAAGAATTCTCGGTACCTGAGACGATGCGAGAAAAAGCTGGCCGTCAATGCGATGATCATCGTCATCGTAAGAAAGAATGTGTTGTTCAGAAAGAGGGGCAGATTTTTCACGCTCTCGAACAACGCCAAAGGAACGAAATACGCGCTATAGATCACCGCATAGACTAATGCGGTTCTCCCAATGCTCCAAGGCATAAGCAGACTGAACGCCAAAAACATCAGATTTAGTCCCGCATAGTACGTACTCGTATACCCCCCTGTCATCACGACCATGGCCTCGATTATGAGGCTCATCGGCAGAATACTCGCGGCTCCCAACGCGTACATTGCCCGGTCGGCGACAGAGGTGTAGCAAAGGAGAAGTACAGCCAGATTGATCGAAGCACTCACAAGACGAAGGGCTAGGAACAAACCGAAATGCTCTGGAGCTACAACCGAGTCGAGTATCGCAAAGGCCGGGAAGAAAGGAATGGCTAGTGCACAAATGATCTTGATTCGCGAAAGGCTAATGGCGTGGGTCTCCGACTCGAACGACCCGCTGAGAATACGGTCACCCTCCGGCTCGCGAGAGTCCGATGCTAACATCGGCGCCCGACAATAATTACCCCTTGTGGAGGATCTCCAAAGGTCGGACAGAGGTCGACGACTAAAAACCCGGCCTCCTCTACGAATGTCCTTAATTCGGATTCGCTGAAAAAGCGGAACAACCGTTGCTCTTCGAGATCAGTTAGCCGGGCTGCCGAATTGATGTAAGATTGCAGAGCGATCAGTATCGTATCCCGATCCAGTTCGGTAAAGTAAGGAAGATAGCTTCCTGCTTTAATCTTTTCGACGAGTCGATGGACTGGCAGTGACATATCCGTGTCTGGCAAGAGCGTCGAAGCCACCAACAAACCACCGGGGCGGAGGAGCCGTGCGCATTCCCTCAATACCAGTTCTGGTTCGTGGACATACGAGAGGAATAGGCTCGCGAGAATCTTTGAAACGCTTCCTGATTTAAAGGGAATGCGGTCACTATAGACCCCTAGATCGAGATTCGCTTCCACATACGAAAATGTCGCTTCGGACGCCACACTCGTATTCCGTAGATGTTTATTCCGCGCGGCATCAAGCGCTCGGCGCACAAAATCGATCAAAACAATCCTGGGGCCTTCAATCGCCCTTTGCCCCCGCTCGCTGCTCCGTTCAAGGTACCGGAGCCCAAAGTTCCCGGTACCGCCTCCAAGATCCACCACCAAGTCCGTCGGGCTGATATCGAGCAGTTCAATCTGGCGATCCATTAGCCCAAGGTACTCATCGGTCAATGTTATGATGTCGAATCCAATTTCGCCGGGTTTGGAGCCTAGCAAGTAAGACCGCCAATACCGCCTCAAATCGAGGTGCGGCTGTTGCACCCGTCCCCACTCGGAGCGTTCGAACTCCAGACGCTCGCTTTCGGATGGAATCCGTGGAGTAATCTGCGTGCCATAGTGGTCAGTCCAGATCAGACTGGTGATCAACCCGAATACGTCCAGCGCATCCTCGCCGCTTCTTACAATATGCCCGCACGGCACCTCATATACGTGCCGCCGAGCACTGGTTCGTATGCTCATTATGTCAAGCACACGGCGCCTATTGATCCAATAGTCATATTTCCCATAGATCCAGGTAACAGGAGTCGCTATTCTTGCCAGATCTCGGCGGGCGTCTTGGAGATACGCCATGCGGTTTAGAATAACGTCGCGGCAGAATCGGTCAAGGTCTACCAATTGACCAAGCACTTCCTTCACTCCGAGATGTTCTCCGTTTTCAAAATCCACCAGGTAGTCGATCCCTCCTGTAGAGTTTCTCATGAGGTCGTCAGAATCTGATGCTCCCATGCAACTGATCCACTGACGTATAGTCGAGTTCTCTGACTCCGCGAGGAAGCGGCGCGCGGCAATCGAGGCCATACTAAAGGTGACAAGCGTTATGGTCTGGGGGGAGAAGAACGGCGTCGAAGTTGCGTAGCGAACGGTTTCCCGAATATCGTCAGCAAGTTGAGATAAGGTGTAACATCCCATCTCCCCACAGTAGCCTGGGTCTGCTAGATTGGTGCTTTCCCCGACGCTACTGATCCCGTCAAACCTAATTACCACAAGGTCCCGTCCCTGGTGCCGAAAGGTTTCGATGAGCGTCCGCGCCAGGAGCCCGGTTGTTTCCTTTCTTCGAGCAAACGCGGGAGGAATAATCACCACCGGAGCTTCGTGGAGCACGCCTTGCGGGGGGGGCCATGGTCCGGTGGCGTTCACATATGCGGCGATTTCGTTGCCACGTTCGGTTCGATAGCGGACGGGATGTGCTCCAGAGGCAACGGCCGTGTGCTTCAGAAGGCGCTTACTGATAGTCTCCATGACTCGTCTTGTGCTACGAATGAGTGGTGCCGTGAAGGGGACGAGAGGGCGCCGAGCCTGAAGGTCGATTACGTCCACGTTGAGTTGGCATCTGTCGATGTGGAATTGAACTCCGACTCGAAAATCGCCTGAGCGGAACGGACTCGCATAGACGACACTGGCTTGCTGGGCCGAACTGACGCCCTTCTCAGTCCGAACCAAGAGGGCGGGTAGAAAGTCACCTGGACTTGGCACGTCCGCCCCGGAGCCCACGACAAACGAAGCACCCGAGTCGGTCGCCTCCAGCAGCTGGCGCTTTACTGGCATCAAATTCGCTGCATCGCTGCCGATCTCGACCACTCCAGTCATATCGAGTGTTGGGAGTCGACGCGGCTCCACCCGCCGTTCCGCAAACAGCACTACCTCCGGCTCGATAATCCTGAGCTCTTGTCCCTGCATCGACACAACATATGATTCGAAGTAAAACCACTGTGCGGCGGAACGAATCCTCCCGTACACAAGATCGTATCGATTCCACGCAGTTCGCGCTGACGGAGCCGCCAAATTCAGGACCAGGTCACCAGCGAACCTATCTGTCAAAGTCGCTGGCTGCGAGAGGTCGCGACCGCGCCATAAAAGCTCGACTGCTGCTTTTTCTCTAGCCGCCCTCTGAAATAGCGTGACCACGATGTGTGCGTTCCTCAGCGGCTTCAAGTTAGTTTCAGTGGCACCCCCTTTTTCCGCTAATCGACGCTGGATCTGTTTCACCGCAACAGCAACGTGCTGGTCTAAGAGATACGCCGTCCAGACCGAAAGATTCGAACTCTGCGTCTCCCGAAACCGGACTCCAATGCCAGCTCCTTCACCGTGGGCAGGACCCGCTCGGCGAACTACTTCGCCCGTAAACTCAACGCAAACGCGTCCGGATGGAAGCGTAAGCCGTCCCCGTATCACCGCATCACGTGGGTCCAGAGTTTCGTTTGAAAGGAATAGCCCCGCTGCACTCAGATTCCGCACATCAGCCGAAGGACAGCCCGCTCCCACTAAGTCTGTGATGGGGAGTAAGCACCGCTTTCTCTGTGCCACGCGGCGATCGAGACTTGCCTTCTCAGGGTCTTCGCGGATCATAGTGGGTTCTTTTCCGCACTTCGAGGCAATGGATGAAGGAACGCGGCCACGATCTTGAGCTTCAGGTACTCCTCGTCCCGGTAGCCGTAGGCCCGGCGCTGGAGGACGCGGATCTTGTTGTTGAGCCCCTCGACCAAGCCGAGGCTCACCTTGTTCTCGGGGTGGCAATAGGAGACGATCCCCTCCCAGTGCCGCTCGATCATCGCCGCGAACCGTTCGTAGGGCTTCAGCCGCTGCCACTTCAAGCTCGCCTTCCAGCGCTCGAAGAAGGCGCGGGCCCAGCCCGGGGTCTGGTAGCTCCAGAGTTGCCCGAAGGACTCCTTGAGCAGGTAGGCGGTGTTGAGCCGCTTGTTGGCCTTGAGCAGCTTACGCAGGTTCGCCCGCCCGTCGTGGGAGAGGTGCTCACGGCGGGAGAGCAGCGTGTAGCGCTGCCCCTTGATGAAGGCGCGGTCCTTGTTGGCCAGCCGCCGATATTCGCGGCGCCGCACCTCATCGAGCGCATCGCCGAGATGGCGCATGATGTGGAACTTATCAAAGACGATTCGGGCATTCGGCGCATTCTTGGCCAAGGAGTTCCGGAAGGGCTTCCACATGTCCATCGCGGCGAGCTCGATGCGCGCCACCTTGTTCGCGCCCAACGCGGCGAAGAAGCCGTCCAGGTCCGCCTCAGTGCGGCCCCGGCCGCCCACCCAGATCGGCCGACCGCGCTCGAGGTCGCTCACCACCACCCGGTAGTCGTGGCCTTTGCGGATGGCGATCTCGTCGACGCCGATGGCCCGCGGCGCCGGGAGCCCGGCCTGCTCAACCTGTTGCTGCATGTAGATGGTGTCCAGGGCCTTCACCGTGCTGTCGTGAAGCCGCTCCAGCTCAGCGACCGCGGTGTTCGTCATCTCGCGGCAGAGCGCGCCGACGTGCAGGGCGAACCGCTGCGTGTAGCGCGGATTCTTCGCCAGCCAGTCGAGCCGCTCTACGCAATCGAGGCGAGCCGCTTATAGGATTCAGGTCAAAAACCGTAGTCTTTGGCGAGATCTCGGTACACGATCATTTTATGTATAGGCGATGGACCCTCGTAGAGCTGCATCAATTTGGCATCGCGCATCAGTTTTTCCATCGGAAAGTCCTTCGAATAGCCGTAACCGCCAAAAAGATCCAGCGCTTCGCTTGTGACCCTCATCACCATATCGCCCGCGAAATCTTTGGCCATGGAGGAGGCCTTCGCGAATGACCGACCTGCGTCATGAGCGCACGCCGCACGCCAAGTCAAAAGGCGTGCGGCATCAATCTCACGCGCGAGGTCAGCTAATCGAAATTTTACATACTGGAACTCCGCCAACGGTTGATCGAATTGGATGCGTTTCTGTACGTGCCGTAGCGCGTGTTCCCACGCGGAGCGCGCGATACCCACCGCTCCGGCGGCAACGTTGATCCGAGACCGCGCGATCGAAGACAGTGCGACTTTGTATCCGCCTCCCTCCTGACCGAGCCGCTGGTCTTCCGGGATTTCCAAGTTCTCAAAGAAAATCTCGTTGGCGTTCGCCGCGCGCTGTCCCATCTTGTCTAGAGCCTTCCCCAACCTGATGCCCTTCGATCGTGCAGAAACGACGAACGCTGTAATTCCTTTGGTGCCCAGGCTGGGATCGAGGGTTGCGAAGATGACGTAATAATCGGCTACCGCTCCGTTCGTAATAAAACACTTCGAGCCGTTCAAGACATAGACGGCTCCTTTTTTCTCGGCACGTGTCGCAATCCGGCTGGGATCCGATCCGGCATCCGGTTCCGTGAAACAGAACGAGTAGAGGCTCAACCGTTCGCAATACGGCTTAAGAAATCGCGCTTTCTGCTCATCTGTTCCGGCGAGCAGGAGCGGGCCTACGCCGAGGAGGTTCACCATGATGGAAGTGCCCATGGCCATGCACCCAGCACCGAGTTCTTCGGTGATCAGCGCAGTTTCGAAAAGTCCCCATCCTGACCCCCCGTACTCTTTCGGAATATATCCTGTAAAGAACCCTTCGCTAAATGCCTTGCGGACTACGTCCCATGGATACTCACCTGAGCGATCGTAGTTGGCAGCGACCGGTCGAATCGATTCGTCGGCAAAGCGACGCGCAGCGGCTTGAATTGCCCCTTGCTCAGCGCTTAACTCAAAGCTCACCCCTTTCGCGACGCCTGCTGCTGGTTGCGTGAACTCGACTCCAATCTTCAGGTGCCGTGTCTGTCCCGCAATTGGTGATACGTGCCTGACGATTGCAGCCCTCGTCTCAACCCTTTCGCCTTCAACGATCTGCACCTTGGGAAGAGGGGTTCCGGGAAGAAAGTAGCTCCGATCAAGAGGGCTTCGGAACGAGAAACCCAGTGGGCTTCTGTCAAGAAGTGGCCACGAAGCCGAAGGTGGACTGCCGTATGGAAGGCTCAGCTCAATATGATGCGGCAGGCGTGCTAGATCATGTTGGTGTCTAGGAACCGCACGGCGCTCTTGGAAGTAACCTGTCGTCACACAAGATCCTCTCAGCAGACAGCTGCCACAGGTATCACCGATCCCTCTTAAAAACTGAACCGAACACTCAGCACCACCGAGTGAACGACCGTGCGGTACGTCCCATTTGCTCGGGCGTCGATCGCAGGTATCGCTGGAGGGGAGCCTGCCGAACTGAAGTTGCTTCCATACTGATTGTCTTTTACTCGTTGGAACAGTATCAGGTGGTAACCGAGGTCAGCGCTCCACCGCGATGCTTTATACCCGGCACCAGCCGAAAACCAGTGCCGCGTCCCATCTGGCAAGATCGGGCTAACCGTATTGTCTGGAATCGGAGAATAATCGAGCGTGTAGCCACCTCGCACAGCAAAGTTCGACCATTCGTACTGCGTCCCTACCCCATAGGCCATCGCATCGTCCCAAAGCAGCAGCGTCGTATCAGTGCCTGGAGGTGGCAACCCTTCGTCAAACCTAATGACCAGCTGGTCGATAGTTGACCAGCCGGTCCAAATAGCCTCTCCCTCAATATTCCACTGTGGTATAGGTCGAAAGAGCACGCCAGCCCGAACCGATGGCGGCAAAGTTATCGTGGTCTCTGCCTCACCGTCAGGGAAAAACGGCGTGAAAGGCCCAGATGGGATTGTGAAGTCGGCCTCAAGGTCATTGAGATCAGCCCGCACCTCGCTCCGGTACGTGAGGCCAATTTGCCATCGGTCGTTGGGCGCAATAGTAGTTCCCAGGTTGTAGCCGAAGCCCACCGCATCTCCCTCTACTTCGACAGCACCCTCTGGATTTCCGGGCACCGGCCCGAATCCCGCATCTTCTCCGACTCGAGACAAGTTGATCTGTCGTCGCTCCGTCAACTTTACATAAGCTACGTTCACACCCCCTGCCACTGCGGCCTTCGGGTTTATCTGCCAGGATACCGTCGGGGTTAACATCGTGGCCTGGACACCAACATACGTGATCTGAAACCGGCCGTCCCAATCCGTGGGCCAATCCGTTGCGACTCCGAACGGAGTATAGAGGCCGAGTCCTGCGGTCAAGTCGTGACCGATTGGCGCTGTGACGTACAATTGCGGCAGGAAAAACGCTTGGGGCTCCTCTTCCGCGCCTTGGCCTGTTTGAAGCGGGCTGTACTCGGTGTCAGGAACGATCACGGTTGTACCCACTAACACCTCCGAGGTACGGAGCTGGGAGATCCCTGCCGGGTTGTAGTAGATCGCTGAGGGGTCGTCTGCCTGTGCAGTAAACGCCCCTCCCTTCCCACTCGCCGCAGCACCCTGTGCGGTAACCGCGAATCCGGCGCCAAGTGCGCTCTGGGTAAAGAACGCTCCGCTGCAAGTCAGCACGAGAGCGTGCGCTACTACGCATCGGCTGCTCCGCAACAATGCCCAGCCACCACGAAGACCAACCAAACATTCGAGAAAACGACGGCAATTCCTTCCGAGTGCGTACGCTTCGGTACACGTCGTTTTGTAGGCCATCGCGCTCCCTCGCTCCCCGAAGACCTTCCCTGGCCAACTGGGGTCCGCCGGATTTTTAAAGTATATATCTCTTCTTTAAACGGACGCAAGAGAATATTCGGATGTGGCATATCCCGAGCTGCGGTAAAGGCACACCGGTGCCCATACCGACACCCGTGGCGGTCTAGACCCAATACCTACGGATTAGGGCTGGGGATACGAAGGCTCGGTTCTGGAGGTGTGCGCAGACCGTGGGACGGCTGTTGTGGGGAACGACCCGTCAACGCAAACGAAGGACGACTTTAGATCTATACGACAAGATTTTGGTGGGGGCGGCGGGAATTGCACCCGCGTCCGAAGACCGTCAGCTCTCAGTGCCTACGTGCGTAGCCCCGTTTCAGATTCGCCACCGCCGATGCCCGGGGCGGGCGCGACGACCGCTAGCTTGAGTCGCTCTCGCGGGCCTCCCTCAAGCGGGGAGGACCAGCCAGCCTGTTTGTCGGCGCCGTTTCGTAGGACAGGCCGCCTACGGTGAAACGACGCGCGGCTTCAGCCGCGAGTGCCAGTTCTTGATTGGCAGTGGTCGGCGTTTGATCGCCTCGCGCTTGTCGGCTGCGCATATATGCCGGGGGCACCCGACATTGACAAGCCGAACGAAATGCCTCTATGATTGCATCATTATGATGAAACATATGACGCATCGAGGTCACCGATGAAGGCGATCACGTTAAGGAACCTTCCGGCCCCAATTGCTCGTCTCATCCAGCTAAAAGCCAAACAGGACAAGAAAAGTATCAACAAAACCGTCGTGGGTTTGTTAGAGGAGTGCACGGGGGTTCGGGGGCCGAAACCCGAAAAGCCCGAGTATCACGATCTGGATAGCCTGGCGGGATCCTGGACGACCGAAGAGGCGGCCAGGTTTGAGCAGGCCTTGGCGCAGCAGCGCGAGATCGACCCCGATGTGTGGAAATGATGCGGGCGATGCTCGATACGTCGGCCTACTCCGCCTTCATGAGAGGTCACGCCGACATCCACCGCGTCCTCCAGCAGGTCGACGAGATCTGCTTCTGTCCGATCATTCTGGGAGAACTGCTCGCAGGCTTTTCGAGAGGTGGTCACAAGAAAAGGAACGAGAAGGAGCTGGAGCGGTTTCTCGCATCGCCGCGCGTCGCACTCGTGAACTTGGACCAAGAGACGGCTGAGCGATACGCCGTCATTCTGAATTCGTTGTGGAAAGCAGGAACCCCCATCCCGACCAATGACCTCTGGATTGCTGCGAGCGCGATGCAACACGGACTGCGCGTGGTCACCACGGACGCCCATTTTCAGAAAGTGACTCAGGTCATCGTGGATCACTTTCCGCCCCAGTAGCGCCCTCTCTATGGCGGGTGTGTGTTCATCCCGCAAGAGTGGTCCCCTCGCTCAAAGCGGCCCTTGTGCCCGACCGCCCGAATCCCCTAAGATCCGCGCCATGGCGTCCTCCCTGGCCACGGTAACTCTTCCGCAAGTTCGGGCCTTGGCGGCTCCGGTGGTGTTCCGCCGTGGGGTGGAGTACCAGCGCGGGGGCGCGGTGGTACAGCTGACGCCCACGGCAAGCGGCACGCTCTGGGCGCGCGTGCAAGGGACGGAGGCCCTGCCCTACACGGTCTCGGTCTCGCCGGTCGGACCTGCCGGGCTCCTGTGGGAGTGCACGTGCCCGTTTTTCGAGGGCTCGGGCGAGATCTGCAAGCACGTGGTCTCAGTCTTGCTGGAATGGATCGCTCGCCGCGAGCGCAGGACAGCTGGGCATCTCATCAGTGTCTCTCCGAGGACAGCTGGATGGGCGCCGACGTGGTCTCCGTGGTCATTTCCCGCCCAACCGGATGTGTTCTCCGCGCCGTCATTGCTCGATCCCGTGTCGTGGGTGGATCTTCGGCTGGACCTGATCGAGTATCCTGACGGTCCCCCGCAGGTCGAGCTCCGCTTCCAACCGCCTGGAACCGACGAGGATGCCGTCCTTACGCTCCCGGTGAGCCTGACGCCCGAGGCGCTGACCACGTTGCGGGGGCGCGCCAAGTTCTCGCCGCAGGCTCTCGATACTAAGCTCCTGCGAACATCGCTGCTTCCTGAACTCCGTGCCACGTACGACGCGGAGGGCCGCTTGGTGCTAACGCCTTCTTTCCGACATCCGTCTCGGACCGGCCGGATGCCTGGGCCGCGCATGGTCCGCGTCAGCCCGACGTGGATCTGGTCCGATGGCGTGTTCTTTCGCAATGAGGTCGTGCCTGACGCCTTTGACGCCTACTTCGAACCTGGAGCGCCCTCTGTTCTGGAGGGCGATACGATTCGCCGGTTCTTGGAAGAGGAGGCGCCGCGCCTGGCCCAATACCCTCGGTACCGCCCGGCACCGGACGTCGCGGCCAGCCGCCTTCTCCCCCCGCCGGAACTCAAGGCCGTGTCCGCGCAAGGCAGAGACCGCGACTGGTTGTGGCTCGATCCAACGTACGAGGTGGGCGGGCACAGCTTTACGCTGAGCGAATTGTTGACAGCCGCCGAATCCAAACAGCGCCTGCGGCGCGGCCACGACTGGATCGCCCCGCCCCTGGAGCTGGCTCCTGCCTGGGAATCGGTTGGCGGCCGCGTAGAGCAAGGGCGCGTCGCGTTGCCGCGGCTGGGGTATCTGCGCCGCCGGGCGGAATGGGCCGGAATTGACGTTCAACGGGACGCAGCGGTTCGGCGCTTTGAAGCTGATCTCGACCGCATCCACCCCCCTGCCCCGGCACCGGACCCGCCAGGCTACAAAGGCTCGCTGCGGCCCTATCAGCGAACAGGCTACGACTGGCTGTGGTTTCTGCATACCAACGGATTCCACGGCATCTTGGCGGACGAAATGGGGCTGGGGAAAACCCACATGACCATGGCCCTGTTGCTCGCCGCCGCGCAGGAGGACCCTGGGCGGCCTTCGCTCGTGGTCTGCCCTACCTCGGTGCTTGATCACTGGGAAGACAAGATCGGCGAGTATGCGCCGTCCTTGGCGCCACAGCGCTACCATGGGTTTACCCGCGGGGCTCTGGCGACCGGCACGCTGCCGCCCGTGGTGCTGACCACGTACACCCTGCTGGCCCGCGAGATCGAGGTCTTCAAGTCCTTGGAGTGGAACTACGTAGTCCTGGACGAGGCGCAGAAAATCAAGAACCCCTCGACCCAAACCGCCAAGGCCGCCAAAGCACTCTCAGCGCGCCACCGTTTGGCGCTGACCGGCACGCCGATCGAGAACCGGCTGGCCGAGCTGTGGTCGATCTTCGACTTTTTGCTGCCGGGCTATCTGGGCAGCGTCCGGTCGTTCCGCCAGGAGTTCGAGCGGCCCATCGCCAAGTACAGCGACCGGGGTAAGGAGGCCGTGCTCAAGCGCGCGATCCACCCGTTCAAGCTCCGCCGACTCAAGGCCGACGTGCTCAAGGAACTCCCGCCCAAGGTGGACGACATCCACCACTGCCGCCTCTCGCCGGCCCAGACCGCGATCTACCGGGCGCTGGTCGCGCGTGAAGGCCAGCGCCTGGCCGAAGACATCCGGCTGGGCTCGCAGCCGATCCCGTATATCCACGTCTTCGCGCTGCTCTCGCGCCTCAAGCAGCTCTGCGATCACCCCTCGCTGGTCATCAACGGACCCAAGGGACGCGCGATGCCTTCTGGCAAGTTCGACCTGTTCGCCGAACTCATGGAGGAGGCACTGGATGGGGGCGCGAAGGTCGTGGTCTTTACGCAGTATCTGGGCATGATCGATCTGATCTCGGCGTGGCTCACAAAGCACCGCGTCGACTTCGTTGAGCTGCGTGGCGCCACGCGCGACCGCCGCGCCGTGGTACGTCGGTTTCAGACCGAGCCCGCGTGCCGCGTGTTCGTCGGGAGCTTGCTCGCCGGCGGCTTGGGCATCGACCTCACTGCGGCCTCGGTCGTCATTCATTACGATCGCTGGTGGAACGCGGCGCGCGAAAACCAGGCCACTGACCGCGTGCACCGCATCGGCCAGACGCGGGGCGTGCAGGTGATCAAGCTGATCACCCGAGGAACATTAGAGGACAAGATCGACCGGATGATCCGCGAAAAAGCCCGACTCCTGGACTCGATCGTGGAAGAGGACGCGGCCACGCTCAAGGCGTTCACGCGGGAGGAGCTGATCGAATTGCTGACGAGTTCGCCCGGGGACGCGGAATAAACCGCCCTCCGTGATCAAACGATCCAAACTCCGTAAGGACTTCGCGCGCCTGCTCACTCAGGACGCGGTGGCGCACGCCAACGGGGTGCCGGTCACGTACGTTAAAGCCCTGGCGCAATGGCTTCCGAGCTCGCCGAACGCGGTGACGGCCGAGCAGCATGCTGCTCGGCCGTCACGGAACCGCGTCTTCTGCGAACGGTCTCACAAAATGGTGGAGGCGGCGGGAATTGCACCCGCGTCCGAAGACCGTCGGCTCTCAGTGCCTACGTGCGTAGCCCCGTTTCAGATTCGCCACCGTCGATGCCCGGGGCGGGCGCGACGACCGCTAGCTTGAGTCGCTCTCGCCGGGCCTCCCTCAAGCGGGGAGGACCAGCCAGCCTGTTTGTCGGCGCCGTTTCGTAGGACAGGCCGCCTACGGTGAAACGACGCGCGGCTTAAGCCGCGAGTGCCAGTTCTTGATTGGCAGTTGTGACATTCCCAGTTGTTTTACGAGCCCTCTGGGACCTCGGCACGCCACTCAGAACGTCGGAATCTCCGTCGAGCCTATTCGCCCCCCTTCGTTTGGGCCGGAATCGGCCCATCTGCTGCGTTGCGCCCTCCGCTCCGTTCCTCACGTACGAACCAGTACGCTCCGGTACGGTGCTCGGCTGCGCCTTGCATCTGGGCCGATTCCGGCCCAAACGCCGTCCTTTCGCTAACTCCTCTGTCGCTCACGAACGCCGCGCCGAATTTCGCGGTCCGCTTCGCGGCGTTTGATCGACTCGCGCTTGTCCGGGCCGGTTTTGCCCTTGGCCAGCGCCAACTCGACCTTCGCGCGACCGGCTTTATTAAAATACAGTTTCAGCGGGATGATCGTCAACCCGCGCTCTTGTGTTTTCCCCAGCAGGCGCTGAATTTCCTGCCGGTGCAGCAGCAGTTTACGCACGCGCAAAGGGTCGTGGTTTTGGATGTTCCCATGGCTATAGGGTTGAATGTGGGCGTGGTACAAGAGCACTTCGCCGTTCTCAATGCGCGCGAAGCTGTCCTGGAGACTGGCCTTGCCCTCGCGGAGGGCCTTGACCTCGGTTCCCATCAATGCGATGCCGGCTTCGAACGTCTCCAGGACATGGTAGTCGTGAAACGCACGGCGGTTGCTCGCGACAATGTGCTCGGCCCTCTGGGTTTTCATCGCGCCGATTATACCATTGACGCTTTTTGCCGCCGGCCGTAGCGCCGCGGTCAAAGCGCACGGGGGTTGCTCACACCGCAATGGTTTTCGTTTGGATTGACGCGGTTCGCGGAAAAGCCGTAGGATTCCGCGTCGGAGACCGGCGTGCGTCCTACCGAAACCCTCATCCCCTCGCTCTTCGCCTCGTTCGGACTCACGGCCAAGCTGGACGAGCACCGGTTGATCGCGGCCTGGCCTCGGATCGTCGGGCCGCAAATCGCGGCTCACGCAGCGCCGCAGGAGGTGCGCGGCAAGACGTTATGGGTCGTGGTGGACAGCTCCACCTGGCTCCACCAACTGACGCTGCTCAAGCCGCTCTTGTTGGCAAAGCTTGGCCCGCATGTGGGGAAGGCCGTGGTACGGGACGTGCGGTTCGTGATCGGGGAGGTCTCGGCCCCTGCTGACACCGGCGCCGCTCCTCCTCTATCGGCCGCGCCCCTGACTCCCGAAGACGAGGCTGCGGTGGACCAGGCCGTGTCAGCGCTGCCCGACGCCGACCTCCGCGAGAGCCTGGCCCGGCTGTTGCGCAGAGCCGCCGCGAAGCCGAGGCGGGGCCGCTGACGTCACGCTTTGGGGGGCGCCTCAGGCTCGGGACCCAGGTCCGACGAACCGGACGGGGCTTCGTCCTTTTCCCGCATGATCGCGGCGGCTGCGACGCGGTCGCCTTGGGCCATCTCGATCAGCCGCACGCCCTGCGTGTTCCGTCCGATGACCCGAAGCGTGGCCACTGCCAGGCGCAGCACCTGCGCCCCGGCGGTGACCAACATGACATCGTCCTCGGGGGCCACCTGGAGGACCGCGACCACGTCTCCGTTGCGGGCGGTCGTCTGGATCGTGATGATGCCCTTGCCGCCGCGGCTCTGCGACCGATATTCGGCTAAATCAGTGCGTTTGCCGTACCCGTGTTCCGTGACGGTCAGCAGGGTGGCTGCCTCGCGCCGGTGCACCACCTCCATGCTGATCACTTCGTCGCCCGGCTCCAGCTCGATCCCCTTGACGCCGTAAGCGGTTCGGCCCATCGGGCGCACGTTGGCTTCGGGGAACCGAATCACCAGCCCTTTTTTCGTGCCCAACAGCACCTCTTCGTCTCCGTTCGTGACGAGCGCGGAGACGAGCTGGTCGCCTTCTTCCAGGCCCAGCGCGATGATCCCCCCTGCTCGGGGGTTGGAGTGCGCCGAGAGTTCGGTTTTTTTGACCGTCCCGTGCTTGGTGGCCATGACCACGAACCGGTCCCCGCGGAACTCGGAAACCGGGAGGATCGCCGAAACGGTCTCGCGTTCTCCGAGCTGGAGCAGGTTGATGATCGGCTTGCCCTTCGCCACCCGACCCGCTTCGGGAACTTGGTGCACCTTGAGCCAATACACCTTGCCGGAGCTCGTAAAAAAGAGGAGGTAGTCCTTGGTGGAAGCCGTGAAGAGCGTGGTGACGAAATCCTCCTCCTTGGTCCCCATGCCGATCTTGCCCTTGCCCCCGCGGCGCTGGGCGCGATACAAGCTGACGGGGTTGCGCTTGATGTACCCCGAGTGCGAGACGGTGATGATGACGTCTTCCGGCGCGATCAGATCTTCCAGCGAGATCTCCGCGCTCTCCTCGACGATTTCGGTGCGCCGTTCATCGCCGTACTTGGTCTTCAACTCGGTCAGTTCTTCACGGATAATGCCGCGCACCAACGCGTCGCTCGCCAGGATCGCCTTGAGCGATTCGATCTTCTGCAGCGTCTCTTGATACTCCGTCACCAGTTTTTCCCGCTCCAGATTGGTGAGCCGCTGCAACCGCATGTCCAAGATCGCCTGCGCCTGGATCGCGGAGAGGGCAAAGCGGGTCATCAACCCGGTTTTGGCCGCTTCGGGGTCGGACGCCGCGCGGATCAGCGCGATCACGGCATCCAGGTGATCGATGGCTTTCTTGAGCCCTTCGAGGATATGGGCTTTTTCTTCGGCCTTGCGCAGCTCGTACCGCGTGCGGCGGACCACGACCTCGCGACGGTGTTCGATGAAGTGCGACAAGAGACCGTGCAGGTTCAGGATCTGCGGTTGGTTGCGCACCAACGCGAGCGTAATGATCCCGAACGTGGTCTGGAGCGGCGTGTGTTTGAAGAGCTGATTGAGGATCACGGACGCGATCTCGCCGCGCTTGAGCTCGATCACGACCCGCATGCCTTCGCGGTCGGACTCGTCTCGCAGATCGGCAATGCCCTCGATCCGTCGCTCCGACACCAACTCCGCGATCTTCTCGAGAAGCTTGGCCTTGTTGACCTGGTAGGGCAACTCGGTGACGATCAAACTTTCCTTGTCGGTTCGCGGGTGGGTTTCGATCCGCACCCGGGCGCGCAGCGTGAGCGAGCCGCGGCCGGTCCGGTACGCTTCGCCGATGCCGCGCGAGCCGTAGATAAAGCCCGCGGTGGGAAAATCCGGCCCCTTGATCACGCCCATCAACTCGTCGATGGTCACCGCGGGGTTGTCCAGCAGCAGAAGCACGCCGTCGACTACTTCCCCCAAGTTGTGCGGCGGGATATTGGTCGCCATGCCCACGGCGATGCCCGCGGCGCCGTTGACGAGCAAGTTGGGCAACCGGGTGGGCAACACCAGCGGTTCGGTCTGCGTGTCGTCGTAGTTGGGCCCAAAGTCGACGGTTTCCTTATCGATGTCCGCGAGCAGTTCGTGGCCGATCTGCGCCATGCGCACCTCGGTGTAGCGCATGGCCGCGGGCGGGTCGCCGTCCACAGACCCGAAGTTCCCCTGCCCGTCGACCAGGGGATAGCGCAGGGAAAAATCCTGCGCCATCCGGACGATCGTGTCGTAGATCGCCGCGTCGCCGTGCGGGTGGTATTTTCCCATCACGTCGCCGACGACTCGCGCGGACTTCTTATAGGCCCGATTCCACGCCAGGCCCATCTCGTTCATCCCGAACAAGACGCGTCGGTGCACGGGCTTGAGCCCGTCGCGGACATCGGGCAAGGCGCGACCCACGATGACGCTCATGGCGTAATCCAGGTACGCCGCGCGCATTTCGTCTTCGATGTTGATCAGGACGTTCTGTTCGGGCATGGGTGCGTGCGGTCTCCGCGGTGTGGCGTGGTCAGGACCGGCCCGCGTGCCTGCTGGGAGCGCTGACGGGTCGCCTCCGGATCATCAAATGTCGAGGTTCTTCACTTCCTTGGCGTGTTTTTCAATAAACGCGCGGCGCGGTTCGACTTCGTCGCCCATCAGGACGGTGAACATCTCGTCCGCAGCAACCCCGTCTCCGGGGTTCACTTTGAGCAGGGTGCGTTTCTCGGGATCCATGGTGGTCTCCCAGAGCTGCCCGGGGTTCATCTCTCCCAAGCCTTTATAGCGTTGGATGGCCATGCCTTTTTTACTGTGCTCCAGGATCGCAGCCAAGAGGCCGCACGCCGTCGAAGCGGTCCGCTCAGGGCCCGCGGCTTTAGCCTCGGCGGCTTTTTCGCGGAAACGGTACGGCGGCGTGCCCAAACCCAGAGCGGGAGGGGACACCGTGCCCAGTTCGCGAAACTCGCCGGTCGTGATGAACGCCTGGTCGATGTCCAACGTCTGTCGCAAACCCGAAGCCAGATAGCGAACCACGAGCTTGTGCGCCTTGTGCTCGTCGTCGGCCGCCACATCCACCTCGGCGGCTAGACCGGGAAACGCTGCCAGGCGGTTTGCGAGCGTCTCGCGCACACGGCGCAGGCGCTTGGCGTCGCGCAACATTTCTCGGGTCACATCGTCGTCCACCACCAGCGTTTCGATCAACTCGGTGGGAATCTGGCGCCGACCGAAGTGTCGCACCAACCCGTCGTAGCGCACGAGCTTTTTCAAGAACGTCGCCAAGGTGCGCCCCGACACCCAGCCATCGCCGGTCGCTACCTCGATATCCTCAACCACCGCCTCGAGCAGGTAGGCCTTGAGTCCTTCGTCGTCTTTGATGTATCGCTCCTGCTTGCCTCGCTTGAGCTTGTACAGCGGCGGTTGGGCGATGTACACGTACCCGCGATCGATGAGTTCCTTCATCTGCCGGTACAGGAAGGTGAGCAGAAGGGTGCGGATGTGCGCGCCGTCCACGTCCGCGTCGGTCATGATGACGATCTTGTGATAGCGCGCCTTGCTCGCGTCGAAATCTTCCGACCCGATCCCGGTGCCCAGCGCCGTGATCAGCACGCGGATCTCCTCGGACGAGATCATCTTGTCGAAACGCGCCTTCTCCACGTTCAAGATCTTTCCTTTGAGCGGGAGGATCGCTTGGTTCTTGCGGTCGCGGCCTTGCTTGGCGGACCCGCCCGCGGAGTCGCCCTCCACGATGAACAGCTCGGACAAGGCCGGGTCGCGCTCTTGGCAGTCGGCGAGCTTGCCCGGCAACGCGCCGCTGTCCAACGCGTTCTTGCGGCGGATCAATTCCTTGGCTTTGCGGGCCGCCTCGCGCGCTCGGGCCGCGTTGAGGCTCTTCTCGATGATCTTCTTGGCGACCGAGGGGTTTTCTTCGAAGTATTCGCCCAACGCGTCGTTGACCGCGGCCTCCACCGCGCCCTTGACCTCGGTGTTGCCCAGTTTGCTCTTGGTCTGGCCTTCGAACTGCGGTTGGGGAAGTTTGGCGCTGATCACCGCGGTGAGCCCTTCGCGCACGTCGTCTCCGGTGATGGTCTCGCCTTTGAGCAGGTTGTGCGACGACGCGTAGTTATTCACCGTCCGCGTCAATGCGGCTTTGAACCCCACGAGGTGCGTGCCGCCCTCACGGGTGTTGATGTTGTTGGCGAAGGAGAAGAGGTTTTCGCTGTAGCCGTCGTTGTATTGGAGCGCAACCTCCAGGATCAGCCGGTCCTTTTCCTTGGTGATGTAGATCGGCTTGTGCAGCGGGCTCTTGTTCTCGTTGAGGTGCTCGACAAACGAGACGATCCCGCCCTTGTACGCGAACTCCTGCTCCTTCTCCGAGCGCTCGTCGGTGAGGGTGATCGACAACCCGCGGTTGAGAAACGCCAGCTCGCGCAGGCGTTGGGCGAGCGTGTCGAACACAAATTCCGTGGTCTCGAAGATCTGGGAATCCGGCTTGAACGTCACGGTGGTGCCGCGCTTGGTGGTTTTGCCCGTCACGGCCAAAGGCGCGGTGGGCTTGCCCCGCTCGAAGCGCTGGTGAAAGACTTGGCCGTCGCGACGGATTTCGACCTCCAGCCACTCGGACAGGGCGTTCACCACGGACACGCCCACGCCGTGCAGGCCTCCCGAGACCTTGTACGCCTGGTTGTCGAACTTGCCGCCGGCGTGCAGTACGGTCAACACGACTTCCGCGGCCGATCGTTTCTGCGTGGGGTGCATCTCGGTGGGGATGCCGCGGCCGTTGTCGATCACGGTGGCGCTGCCGTCCACGTGCAGGATGGCTTTGATCGTATCGCAGAAGCCGGCCATGGCTTCGTCGACGCTGTTGTCCACCACCTCGTACACCAAGTGGTGGAGCCCGTCGATGCCGGTGCTGCCGATGTACATCGCCGGCCGTTTGCGCACGGCCTCCAGCCCCTCCAGGACTTTGATCTCCTCGGCTCCGTATCGCGCTGCGGTCTGGGCGGTCATCGCGCTCCTGCGCCTTGTATGGTCCCGTTCGCCACGCGTTTCATACCCGCATCGGCATCACGACGCACAGAAATCCTTCCTGGGATGGTTCCCGAATGAGGCAGGGGCTCAACGCGTCTTTGAATTCCATGACAACCTCCGGCGCGTCAACCGCGCCGAGCACGTCCAACAAGTATCGGGCGTTGAACCCCGTTGCCAGCGGTTCTCCCTCGTAGGAGACCGCGAGGTCTTCCTTGGCCTCGCCGAGGTCCGGGTTGCTCGTTGAGAGCACCGCGCGCGAGGGCTCCAACTGAAATTTGACGGCGTTGGTGCGTTCCTTGGACAGGAGGGCCACCCGCCGCAGAGCGCCCTCCAGCGCCGCCTTGTCCAGCGTGACCCGCTTGTCGCTGCCGGTCGGAATCACCTGACGGTAGTTCGGATAGTTGCCTTCCATCAGCCGCGCGATCAACACCAACTCCCCCTGCTGAAACGTCAGTTGCGCCTTGCTCATGTGCAGCGCCAGCGTGTCTTCTTCGCTGTCTTCGACCAACTTCTTCATTTCAAGCAGCGCCTTTTTCGGAACGATCGCGTTCGTATCCGCAACCGGCGGTCTGCCTTTGGGAAGGGACAGGGGGCGTTCATCCACGGCCAACCGGTGGCCGTCGGTCCCGACGAATTTGATGGTCCCGTGTTCCACCGCGCACAGGACGCCGTTGAGCACGTATCGAGCGTCGTTCTCGCCCACGGCAAACAGGGTCCGCCTCACCAGATCAAGAAACGTCTGGCGGGGGATCGTGAGCACGGGGTCTGCTCCGACTCCCGGAAACACCGGAAAGTCCGCAGGTGGAAGCCCGGCGACTTTGAATCGACTCCGCTCGCACTCAACCCTCACCGCGTGTCCCTCGTCGCCGGAGAGCCGGATCTCGGACTCGGGGAGTTCGCGCACAATCTCAAACAGCTTGCGCGCGGACACCGTGGCCGCGCCGCGTGACTTGACCGTCGCGGGATAGGTGGCGCGAATACCGAGCTCCAAGTCGGTGGCGAACAGCGTCACCCCGCGGTCGGTCGTCTCCAACAGGACGTTCGCGAGGATTGGCATGGTATTGCGCCGCTCGACGATCCCCTGGACCCGTTGCAGTCCTTTCAGCAAGGCGTAACGCGTAACAGTCAGTTCCATCGTGGAGTCCTTTTCGCGAACGCGCCACGGACGTCGCGCCGTGACCGCTCAGTGTCCGCCATGAATGGCCTTGACCAAGCTATCGATGGTCATTCGGGTTTGATGATCGCGCTGGAGTTGGTCGGTGATGAGACGGACCGCGTGGATCACGGTCGAGTGGTCCTTTCCGCCGAACTGTCGCCCGATCTCCGGAAACGAGCAGTCCGTCAGTGTTCGGCACAGATACATGGCGAGCTGTCGTGGAAAAACCACGGTCTTGGTACGGCGCTTGGACTTGAGGTCGTTCGTCTTCATTTGAAACCGCTCAGCCACGACCCTGAGAATCTGGTCGACGCCGACGACCGTCCGGCTCTCGCTGATCGTGTCGCGAAGCACCTCCTTGGCGAGGTCTACGGTCATATATCGATCCGTCAAAGCCGAGTAGGCGCTGAGACGCAGCAATGACCCCTCTAACTCGCGGATATTGGTCTTGATGTGCGTGGCCAAAAACAGCGCGACGTCGTCAGCCATTTCGAGGTGGTCCGCTTCGGCCTTCTTCTTCAAGATCGCGACCCTGGTTTCTAGATCCGGCGGTTGAATGTCCGCCATCAGACCCATCTCGAAGCGAGAACGGAGCCGAAGCTCAATGTCGGCGAGCTCTTTGGTCGACCGGTCGCAGGAAAGGACGATTTGTTTGTTCTCTTCATACAAGCTATTGAACGTGTGGAAGAACTCCTCCTGGGTTCGTTCCTTGCCGGCGATGAACTGGATGTCATCGATCAGCAAGACATCCACGGTTCGGTACCGATTTCTGAACTCGCCCATCTTGTCATTCCGAATGGAATGAATCACCTCGTTGGTGAACATTTCCGATGACAGATACGCGATTCGGATGTCGCGATTGCGCTCTTTGATCGCGTTACCGATCGCGTTGAGCAGATGCGTCTTGCCCAAGCCCACCCCGCCGTAGATGAAAAACGGGTTGTAAATCTCTCCCGGCTGCTCGGCGACTTTTCGGGACGCGGCGTGCGCAAATTGATTGCTCGCCCCGACGACAAAGCTCCCAAACACGTATTTGGGGTTCAGGTTCCGGTTCTTGACCCGGCGTTCTTGCTGAGACTGAGCCGCGGAAGGGGGCAATAGTGGCGGTTCCTGGACGGCGAAGGAAACATCCAACTCGTTGTTTGCGGTCAGTCGCCGGAGGTTGTCTCGAATAAGGCCCGCGTAATGTTCATTGATCCAATCTACGAAGAACTTGTTGGGGACCGCAAACACCGCCTCGTTATTGCCTCCCGACACAAGGGCGATCGGCCTGATCCACGCGTCAAAGCTCTGCTTATTAACGGATGCTTCCAAATCGCTGCGGTGAATTTGCCACGCCTCTTCAATGGTCATTCTACGAGCCCTACAGGTTACTAACAGGGTTGTCAACAGATGTTGATAACTTGGCGTGTCTTTGCAGGACCACGCAGAATCGTACCCCACACGACGAACTGAAACACAACCGGCATGTTCGTGGCCGGCGGTACTATAGCAGACTCAGCAGCCGCATTCAATCTACTTCGCACATCGATATTCATTGCTCTTGTCCCCAGATAACTCTTATTGATGTCCACTGCCAAGAGGCCGCATTTACAGTCGGTTGTCTTCTTACCAACCCCCTTCGACACCCTTTACTAATACGATCTTTATTGGAACATTCAAAACGAGCATTCGTTGCAAAGTCAGTATTGTCCTGTTAAGATTTTACGCGTCTCGGGAGCCTCGAATGATCACCGAATCCAAGTTCATCTGGATGGATGGGCGGCGCGTTCCGTGGAATGACGCGAAGGTTCACGTCCTGACCCATTCTCTTCACTACGGCCTCGCGGTGTTCGAAGGCATTCGCTGCTACGAGGGCGAGCAAGGATCTGCCGTCTTCCGATTGCGAGAACACGTCGAGCGTCTCTTTGCGTCGGCTCACGCCAGTTGCATCCACATTCCGTTTTCGCAAAAAGACATCGAGCACGCCGTGTGTGAGACCGTCACCGGAAACAACTTACGATCGTGTTACATTCGTCCGATCGTGTGGATCGGGTACGGGGAGATGGGGTTATATGTCAGCTCGAATCCGGTCCAGGTCGCCATTGCCGCCTGGCCTTGGGGCACGTATCTTGGAGAGGAGGGACTGACGAGAGGAATTCGGGTCAAAATCTCGTCGTTTGCCCGTCATCACGTCAATGTAAGTCTCACCCGGGCCAAGGTGTCTGGCTATTACGTCAACTCTCAGTTTGCCAAGCGAGAAGTGAAGCAGGCTGGGTACGATGAAGCGCTGCTCTTGGACACGGACGGGTACGTCGCCGAAGGTCCTGGGGAAAACATCTTTGCAGTCCGGCGCGGGGTGTTGAAGACGCCGCCTCTGACCTCGGTCCTCGAGGGGATCACGCGTGACACGATCATGACCCTTGCGCAGGAGCTACGGATTCCGATGCGCGAGGAGCGCCTGACCCGAGACGACCTGTACCTCGCCGATGAGGCGTTCTTCACCGGGACCGCGGCGGAGGTGACGCCGATCAGGGAGATCGACGACCGGCGCGTCGGTACCGGACAACCAGGGCCGATCACGCGGCGACTGCAAGAGGCGTTTTTCGCCGTGGTGCGGGGAAAAGGCAGTCATTCCGACTGGCTCACCTCGGTGTAAGCCCCGAGTTCGCGGCTCGCCCTCACCAACACATCCCACCAGCGGATGCGTCGCGAGACAGCAAGCCGTGACAGCTCGGGCTTAAACACGCGGTCCGATTTCGCGAGGCGGGCGACCTCCGTCACGGATTTCCACACCCCGGCCCCTACGCCTGCTAGAGCCGCTGCACCCCAAGCGGATGTTTCTCGAACCCGACACCGCACCACAGGCCGGCCCAAATAGTTGGCCTGGGACTGGAGCAGGGTGCTGACCGCTGACAGGCCACCACTGGCCATGACCCGGCGAAAACTCCCGGCCGGTTGAGCGGTCCGAACGACTGTACTGAGCAGAAACGCCACCCCCTCGAAAAATCCCTTTGCCAGAGCCGCGCGATCGGTCGTCAACGAAAGCCGCGCGGCAAGGCCCTCTGCTCGGACGTCCCAATACGGTGCGGCCAGACCGGCGAGTGCGGGCAGAATGGGCGCGCTACACCGAGCCCGCGCGGCGAGCCGATCCAACTCCGCGAGACCCTCCGGCAACCCCACGAGCGTTGACAGCCACTGGAGGCCCGACCCCACCGCGTTCACCCCGCCTTCAAGGACGTATGTTCGCTGGCTCGCTGAACTCCACGCGATGTTGGACAAGAGCCCGGTCCGCCTGACTAGGCGGCTTCCGGTGTACAGCAGCGCGAACGCCCCTGTTCCATAATTCAGGCAAAGATCCCCCTGGGTCGCTCCGCCCTGGCCGAAGGCCGCAGCTTGTTGGTCACCGATCGATGCCAGCACCGGGAGAAGCCTGTTCCCGGCGTGGATGGTCCCGAAGTCGGCCACGGTCGGCCGAATCTCTGGAAGCATGGCCGGGGGGATACCAAAAAGATCGCACAAGCCCTCATCCCACTGGAGCGACCGGAGATCCATCAACAACATTCGTCCGGCCTGGGTGTGATCCGTGAGGTGCAATGCTTTGCCGGAAAGGTGCCAGAGCAGAAAGGTGTTGACCGTCCCGCACAGAATGTCCCCTTGTTCGGCCCGACGCTGCCCCCGCGGGATCCGATCCAGCAACCACCGGATTTTGGGCGCCGCGTAGTGTGGGCTGAGGAACAGCCCGGTTACCCGTCTGATCTTAGGAGCGTGTGCGGCCAGAGAGCGGCACACCCCAGCCGCGCGACGGTCCTGCCAACTCACGGCCGGCGTCAGGGGACGGCCGGTGGCGCGATCCCACAACAGCACGGTCGAGCGCTGCGTCGTCAAGCCCGCCACGCAGGGTTTGCGGCCGACCGTGCGAAGCGCGGCGGACAGCGCGGCCCTGGTCCCGTTCAGTAGATCGCGAGGGTCGTGCTCGACCCGATCGGGTCGTGGAATACGGGTCGCGAGGGGACTCCTCGCTTCTGCCAACACGCGCTGCTTGGAATCGAAGACGAGGACGCGAGTGCTGCCGCTTCCCTGATCAATCGCCAACAGCAGAGGGTCCGGCCGGGTCATGGACAACGCGAGTCACAGACGCGCAACCGTCTTGCGCAGCGCGCCACCCTCTGGTAGGATCGCAAATTCGCGCCGGGCAGGCGCGCCGAAGGACTACTGACCATGTTGCAGCGCCGCTCCTCCGAAACATTCCTCCGATTCATCATCGCCGAAAAAGCGTTCATCGGCGTCCTGTTTCTCAGCCTCTCGATCGGCATCCTCGGCCTGATCAACAAGGATTTGGTGGTCATCGGGCGCCAAATCGCGGCCACCCTCAATTTGGATACCGACAACGCATACATCACGCTGGCTCTCGAGAAATTGGGGCTCGTGAACAACAAGATCATTGTCGGCATTTCGATCGGCGGCTTCGCTTACGCGCTGCTCAATCTCGTCGAGGCCTACGGTCTGCACCGGCGGCTTCGTTGGGCGGAGTGGCTCACGGTGTTGGCTACCGGGCTCCTCATCCCGTTTGAGCTCTACGAAGTCTGGCACCGGTTCACCCCGATCCGGGTGGGGGTGTTGGCGCTGAACGTGGCGATCGTCATTTATCTGGCGAAGCACAAGGAACTGTTCCCTCGGTGGTTCTGATCGCCTCGGGTCGAGGCTCCCTCAGCAACAGACAGCCTGTTCCCGCGACCGCGCACGGCAGCGCCGCGAGATTGACTACCGGAATGGCGAGGCTGACGATCAGGCCGAGACCGAGACCCACGATCATGGCCCAATGGGTCAGGATGAAGGAAAGAACGTTCCCCCAAGACCATCCGCGTAGCGTCAGCGTCGTCACGACGAGCCCGCCCCCAAGCACAAGGCAGGCGAGCACCGCCGCAGCGACCGGCCCAAAGACCGGAACCCCAGCGATCAGTGCCCACCCCACCCCGCCCGCGCCGAGCCAAGCCAGCGCAGGGCCTCGCGAGTCGCGTGGGAGGGGCGATGGGAGTGGGACCTCGCGCTGAGCCATGACGGCCCAAACGAGCCGCCGAGGCAGCGCCAACGCGACATACGCAGTGAGGGCGAACCAAGCCGCAAACTCGGCGGCGAGAACGACCGGCAGATTCGCCCAGAGCCACTCGACGAGGACCAAATACCACGGCAACGTAATAGCGGGTGGGGGGGGGAAGTGCGCCGCGAGCCAAGCCGCCGGCCACGTCGCGACCAACACACACGCAGCGGCCGCGCCAAAGTGGAGGATCAGCCGACGCGGGATGTGACGATGGGTGAGCAGGAACTCCGCCCCCTCGATCACCGCGCCGCCTCCCCGCAGCGCGTGATACGGGGCCCGGCTCAGCGCGCGCATGCGAGCCGATCTTAGCGTGTTCGCGTCACACCCACCCGCCGACACCAGCGGGAGAGTTCGCAGCGGCTGCAGTACGGCGACTGCGGGGTGCAGCGGTGCTGGCCGTACGCGACGAGCAGATCGTTGAGCTCGATCCAATACTGGGCGGGGAGGGTTCGCCGCAACGCCTGTTCGGTTTCATCCGGGGTGTTCCATTGGCGCACGTCGCGGCGTAATCGCGCGATGGCCCCGTGAAGTTGCCGGCGAGTCATCGCGCGGCCGGGATGCGGCGTGGGCCGGGGCGCACCCGCGGAGCCCGCCGGGTCGCCGACGCGCCGTTCTCATGAGGGGTCGTGAGCATGCCGTATAAGTCTGCCCGGCGGTCGGCGAAGAGGTGGTTGTAGCGGTTGATGGTCTTTCGACGCGCCTCTTTGGGATCGATCGCCACCACACGCACCTCCTCTGAGTCCGTCGAGGCCCGCACGATCACCTGGCCCTGAGGGCCGACGACCTGGCTGGACCCGATGAACGTGAGGCGCTCTTTGTCTCCCCGCTGCTCGGCGCCCACCCGATCGGCGGTGATCGCGAACACCCGATTCTCCAGGCACCGCGTGATCATCGCGTTGGGCGCATGCGGAAGCACGAGGTTCGAGGGGTGGCAGATAACATCGGCTCCGGCTAATGCCAGGGTCCGCATGGACTCCGGAAAGAACCAATCAAAGCAGATCATCACGCCGATGGTCGCACCAGCAGCCGGAAACACGCGAAACCCGCTGTTCCCGTGGGAAAACCACAGCGTCTCCTCATAGAACAAATGCGACTTCCGGTAGGTGCCGATGAACCCCCCAGGTCCGACCACCACGGCGGAATTGAACAAGGAGTGTCCCTTTTGTTCGGCCAGGCCCGCGACAATCGTACACCGACGTTGTTTTGCCAGCGCAATGAGTCGCTTGGTCGTGGTCCCATCCGGGACGCGTTCCGAGAGACGCTCCGCCTCGCGGCGCGACGTGAATTGGTAGCCCGTGGCGAACAGCTCGGGGAGCACCAACAAGTCTGCGTCGACCGCGGACAGCAGGTCGTTGACGCGGTCAAGGTTGGCCTTAACGCGGCCGAAGGTAGGGGAGTTTTGAACAAACCCGATGTGCACGTCATGCGCCCGACTCGGCCAGGTACATTAACACAGCTCCGCCCTTGGGCACAAACCCGGCGCGCTGCAGGGGACGTCAGTCCACTGCCCTCCCCAGGCTCGCCGAGGCCTCGCCAATTACGACGTTTTTATCAATGATTTCAATAGAATTGACAATGTCAGGCTGATGATGTTACAAATACTTTCGGTATAGTCAGCTCCATCCGCGGCGCGATATCAACGGTTCTACCAGCCTGAGGCTCGTGATGCTTATCCAGGTGCGCGTGCGAGGGTTGATGTTCGACCCTCCCGGCAATTACATCGTGGTCCTTCGCAGCGAGGAAGGACAGGATGTCCTGCCGATCTGGATCGGAAAGGCCGAGGCCAACGCGATCAGTTTGGCCCTTGAGAGCGTCGAGCTTCCGCGTCCCCTGACCCATGACTTGATTCGGAATGCACTGGAGGCGGTTGCGGCGAAGGTCATCAGCGTGGTGATAACGGATCTTCGCGACAACACCTATTACGCAAAGATCCATCTCTCGCACCACGACGCGGAAATTACCGTGGACGCGCGGCCCAGCGATGCGATCGCGTTGGCCCTGCGTGCCGAGTGCCCGATCTTCGTCGCCAAAGAGGTGTTCCAACGACAACAGGCGGACGAGGATGTCGCCAAATGGCTGGAGAACCTCCGGCCGGAGGACTTTGGAAAAGCCGATGCCTAGTGAACTGGTGAACGGACCTGCGATTGAGCCGGAACATGAGCGCGCGCGCGTAGAGCCCGCGAGGTCAGAGACAACCATGCAAGTGTACCTGAGCGAGAACGTTTTTATGGGAATGGTGTTGTCGACCGTGGAGGTTTACAAGAAAGAGTGTTTCGGCCTCCTGCTGGGGTATCGCTTACCGAATCGGTACGTCGTCGAACACGCGATACCATATCAGAGTGTCAAACGCGGCAGGAACTTTGCGGAACTGCGCAGCGACAAATGGCGAGTGATCCAGGAAGTCCTGAAATGTTTCCCTCGGCTGGACGTGCTGGGTGACTACCACTCCCATACCATGTACGGGAAGGTCCGCGCCGAGGTCGCGCTCAGCCGGGACGATATCGAATACATGGAACCCAACGACCTCCAAGTCGTGATCGCGGTCAACGAGAATCGTCGAACCCGGGGCTGGACCGTCAACACCGACCGCACCGTGTCGGGGTCGCTGGACCGCTACCACCTCAAGATCGCGGCGTATTACGACGCCAACCGGGTCGGGGGGCGGGCGGCGTCCCGCAAGGTCGCGAGCGAGCGCTTTCGCAGGCGGATGGCCCCGCGACTCCAACTGGCCACCATCCAGTGCCCCTTTACGCTGGCGAGCGCGGGTCGAACGTTTTGATGGGGAGGGAGATGGACGTCGAGGTGTTGGTCAAGGGTGTGCTCCCGGACCCTTCCACGGAGTCCCAGATCGTCTTGTTGGAGGAAGGGGGGACATCCAGGACGCTGCCGATCTGGGTGGGAATGGTGGAGGGCAACGCCATTCGTTTGGCCGTCGAGCGGACCGCCCCACCGCGTCCGCTGACCCACGACCTGCTCCAACACATTCTCGACCGGCTGCACGCGTCGGTCAAGCGGGTCGTGGTTCACGACGTGCGAGACAACACGTTTTTTGCCGCGATCTATCTTGACGTCGACGGTCAGGAAGTCACGCTGGACGCCCGCCCGAGCGACGCCATCGCGCTCGCGCTCAGGGCCCGGGTGCCGATCTATGCCCGTCGGGATCTGTTGGCGACGTCGGAATCGGAACGCGTTCAGGCCTGGCTGGAAGACCTCAAACCGACGGACTTCGACGCCCAGTAGCGCAGCCGGCCGAGGCCGGCTGCGTCAGAGCGACAACTCCGCGGTCGCCGTCTCGACCTCCACGTTCGACGCGTCCTCGCGGTCGGCGTGGAGTTTGACCGAGACGATCTTCGACACGCCGGCTTCTTCCATCGTGACCCCGTACAAGACATCGGCCTGTTCCATGGTTCGGCGGTTGTGCGTGACGATCAGGAACTGCGAGTGCGCGGTCATGGGACGAAGCGCGCGTGTGAAGCGCCGAACGTTTTCTTCGTCGAGGGGCGCGTCGATCTCGTCCATGACGCAGAATGGGCTGGGGTGAATGAGGAAACTGGAGAAGAGCAACGCGATGGCGGTGAGGGCCTTTTCTCCGCCGGAGAGCAGCGAAATGTGCCGGAGTTTTTTGCCCGGCGGTTGCGCGACGACTTCGATCCCGGATTCCAGCGGGTTGTGCTCGTCCACGAGATGCAAGGCGGCGTGGCCGCCCTCGAAGAACGACGCGAATACCGACCCAAACCGGGTGTTGAGGGCCTCAAACGCTTCGAGAAACAGGGCCTTGGTGGTCGCGTTGATTTTGGCGATGGCGGCGCGGAGATTGTCCATCGATTGGACCAAGTCGGTCTCCTGGGTCGCGAGGAACCGCGCGCGTTCTTCCAGTTCACGGTACTCGTCGATCGCGGCCAGGTTGACGCTTCCAATCTGAGCCAGCGTGTCCTTCAAGGCGCCGATGGTGGCGTCGACCTGATCGGGTTCGCAGGGGAGGGGCGGCAAGGCGTCGGGTGTCACGGTCTGGAGATCGACCTGGTATCGGTCGAAGATGTCCGCGGCCTGCTGGTTGGCGCGCAGCGTGGTTTCGGTCAACGAAACCGTGAGCATATGAACGCGTTCCTGCGCGGCGTCGGCCTGGCGGCGCGCTGCCTTTGATTGATCCTCCACTTCTCGCACGCGGTGAGCAGCCTCGGCGCGCGCGGCGGCGATACGCGCGACCTGTTGGCGTAGGACCTCGACTTCGCGGTCAAGAGACGCCAACGCTTCAAGGAGACGGGCTCGGTCATCGGTCGCCGCCGCCATCCGTGCGGCCAGTTGTCCGCGTGCGTCCTCTTTGGACGCGATTTGACGGGAGGCCTCCTCCTGCCGTTCGACGATGGCCCGCACGGTGGCTGAGACGTGTTCCCGTTTTTCCCGCTCGGCCGCGAGCGCAAGCCGAAGCTCGGTCAGGGAGGTCTGTTCGGCAGTGAGTGCGGCCTTGAGCTGCGCCGCTGCTTCGTACTGAAGACCCAGGGCTGCTTCGTCGCGCTGTTTGGACGCCTCGTGGGCCGCGAGAGTCGCGTGGTGGGTCGCGACCTCCTCAGCCATGGCGGTCAGCTCCGCTGCGACGGCGCTTTCCTCCCCGACCAACAACTCCAAGCGGCGATCGAGCTGCAGGAGCTCTTGCGCGAGGGCTTCCGCCGCCTTTCGGTCGTGGAGCAACTGCAGTTCGCCCTCGCGTAACTCGGAATCCAGTGCCTCCAGGGCGGACCGGTCCGCATCAAGGGCGGACCGCAGCGCATTGACCGACGCCTCTACCGGACTCAACGCCGCTTCCGCGTCGCCGACAGCCTGGTCGAGCGACTTAATGCGCCGTTTTCGCTCGAGGAGACTCAACCCGGCACTGGAGCCGGTTCCGCTATGGACCACCCCGGAGGGGTAGAACGCGTCCCCCGACAGGGATACCCAGGTCATCCCGCTGCGGTCGTTCTCCCAGCAGCGCCGAGCAATCCCGCGGTCTTGGACGATGACCACGTTCGACAGCAGGGCGTCGCGGAGAGGCTCGAAACCTGGTCGGCAACCGACCAAGCGAGCCGCCACTCCAAGGACGCCGATGTCCTCGGTGGTGTGATCCCCCGCACCGATCGCGGGCCGCGGCGACTTAGGAACAAACACCGCGCGCCCGGCGGCGTGTCCTTCAAGGGTGGCGAGCGCGGCCAACACCTCATCGTGGCCCTCGGCGACCACGCCTTGCAACCGTTCGGCCAACGCGGCTTCAACCGCTCGTTCGTATTCGATCGGGATATCGAGCACGTCGGCCACGAGGCCCAACAGGCCGGCCACGGGTGCCTCCGAACCATCGCCCAGCAGGACCCGACGCACGCTTTCGTCGTACCCCACGAGATCGCGCTGCAGGGCGCGAAGCGACTCCAACGTGGCACGCAAACGCGTGAGTTCATCGCGACGGCCGGTCAGGACCGCCTCTCCCTCCTGGAGGGCGGCCTGCCGGTTGACCGAGACCTCCCGCAGCGCCGCTCGCTCGGCGTCCCGCGTTGCCAGCGACTGCTGTTGATCGTGAGAGGAGGTCTCGAGTTCGCGATGGCCCGCCCGCTTCTGAGCAATTTCGGCTTGAACCGTCGCGAGATCGTCGCGGTAACGGGTGCGCCGGCGATCCAGTTCCTCGCGCCGCGCCGCGAGACCGGCCAAGGCGTTCGACGCCGTGGTGGCGCCCGCGACCGTCTCAAACACGCGGTGTCGGGTTTGTTCGATTTCGGCGGCGGCCTGTGCCAGACGTTGTTCGAGGCTTCGAACGGTGTCCTCGCGGGCAGCTAGGGCCGACGTCTTCTCGGCGATCGCGGTGTCCAGCGCGGTGGTTTCGGCGGTCCATCGCGCGTGCTCCGCTCCCCGCGCGGTCAGGGATTGGTGGAGCTCGTCGAGTTCGCCGGTAAGCGTGGCCTGTTGAGCCCTCCACTCCTCTGCCTGTGCGGCCAACACTTCGATGCGATGATGCGCGTCGCGCGCGGCGGTTTCGCGGGTGGTCAGGGCGGCTTGTGCGTCGAGGAGCTCCTGCTCCAGGTCGGTCACGTCGGCCTTCAACGTTTCGGCCGAAGCATCGAGGGCGCTCACCTGCGCCATCAAGCGCACGGACTCGGCCCGTTCGCGCTCCAACTCCGCGGTGAGCGACGCAGATTGGGCGGACCAATCGCGGTAACGGATCGCGGCGGCGTGAAGCTCGATCGCGCGGAGTTGATCCGCGCTCTGGCGGTACCGTTCGGCCTTGCGGACTTGCCGGTCCAGCGAGGTGAGTTGGCGGTTGACCTCTCCGATAATATCCCGGACGCGAAGCAGGTTCTGTTCGGTCGCCTCCAGCTTACGAAGCGCTTCGGTCTTGCGGATTTTGTACTTGGTGATGCCCGCGGTTTCCTCCACCAGGGCTCGTCGCTCGATCGGTGAAGCGGTCACGATCTCATCGACCTTCCCCTGTTCGAGGATCGTGTGTCCTTTGATCCCGGCACCGGATTCGATGAGCAGGTCCCTGATGTCTTTGAGACGGCACGCCACGTGATTGATGAGGTACTCGCTGTCGCCGGATCGATACAACCGTCGCGTCACCGTGACCTCGCTGTAGGCTCCGGGCGCGCCGTCGATCTCACCCGGCCGCACGCCCCCCAGCGTTAGGGAAACCTCCGCCAGCCCCGTGGCCCCCCGTCGATCGTTGCCGTTGAACAACACGTCTTCCATCCGGTCGCCGCGGAGCGTTTTGGCGGACTGTTCGCCGAGGCACCACAAAATGGCGTCGGCGATATTGCTCTTCCCACACCCATTCGGCCCCACAATGGCGGTGATTCCGGGTTGAAACGTCAACACCGTTCGCTCGCCGAAGGACTTGAATCCAACGATCTCTAGTCGCGTAAGTCGCATCGTATCTTGGCCCTTTGGGGTGACGGCGCGATCTATAACACAGGGGTTGGAGCGATGTAAAGCGGAAAAAGACAAGTTTTGACATAGTTGTGTGATTTTTAGCGCACACCCCTGGTCGACTTCTGGTATAGTACGACCGTGGCGCCCCCGTCTTCTGAAGGTGACTCCGCTCCCGGCAAGGTGACGGTCGTTTGCCCGGGCTGTCGCGCGGAGCTTACGATCGACACGGCCACCGCGAGTGTGGTCTGGCACCATCCCGAGCCGCCAGCTCCTCAGCGGTCGTTACGCGACATGGTCAAGGACCTCGAAACCAAACGCCAACAGGTGGCGGATCGGTTTGAGCGGGAACGGCGCTCCCTTCCGGATCGCGGGCGTGTTCTCGAGGAGAAAGTCAAAGAGTCCTTGAAGCGGGTGGACCCCGACGCTCCCCCGCCCCTCCGACCGATCGACCTCGACTGACGCGGATCCGCATTCTCGCGCCGTTTCTTGCCGGTGAATGGGGCGTGTGTTATCTTTCCTCCGCTCGGAGCCCGGCATGCCACCGCAGTGGGAAATCGTCGTCCTGATCGGGGTATTAGGCGCCCTCATCGGTAGTTTTCTGAACGTCTGCATCCATCGTCTGCCTCGGGGCGAATCCATCGTGCGCCCGGGCTCACGGTGCCCTGAGTGCACCACCCCGATCCACCCTCTCGACAACATTCCAATCGTCTCGTTTCTCTGGTTGCGGGGGCGATGTCGTTCGTGCGGGGCACGGATTGCGATCCGCTACCCCGCGGTCGAGGCGCTCAACGCGGCGGGGTACATACTTATCTGGTATCGCTTCGGTCCGACACCGGACGCCGCGGTGTACGCGGTGTTTTATTCCGCGCTGCTCATCGTGACATTTATCGATTGGGATCACCAGATCATTCCGAACCGCATCACCCTTCCCGGCATCGCCATCGGGCTGCTCTCCGCCGCCACCGTGCTGGCCGGAGGGTTCGTGGACGCGCTGCTGGGTGCGGTGTTGGGCGGAGGGTTGTTATACGCCGTCGCGGTCGGAAGCGAGTGGCTGCTCAAGAAAGAAGGCATGGGGCTGGGTGACGTCAAGCTCCTGGCGATGATCGGCGCGTTTCTCGGCTGGAAAGCGGTCTTGCTGACCGTGTTTGTGGGCTCCCTTTCGGGATCGGTGATCGGGCTTATATTGATGGCGACCCGTGTGAAACAGCGGGGCGACCCGATCCCCTTCGGGCCGTTCCTCGTGCTGGGGGCGATGGCGGCGCTGTTCGCCGGGCCTGAGTTGATCGGGTGGTATCTGCGGCTGGGGGCGTGATGGGTGATATGCGGCCACGATCCGGCGTGATCCGTTCGATGGTCTCCCTCGCCGCGTTCGGCCTGCTGATGCTGGCCGCCCTCGGACTCCGCCGCCAGTGGTTTCCTCACCCGATTGCCGAGCGCGCGGTGTCCGCCGCAGACCTGTCGATCGTGGTTGGGCTCACGGTGCTCGCGGTCGCGGCGGTGTTGTTTCGCCGGTGGGGTCGGTCGTCATCCCCACCCTCGTGCCACGACGAGGAGCGGGCCGGCTTCGTGATGCAGACGTTTCAGGAGGTCCTTCGTCAGCTCAAGGACAAGGAGGCGGAGCTCGAGCACCTGCGGGCCCGCGCCGTGGCCCGCGCCGAAGACGTTGAGAGTTACCACCAGAACATCCTCCACAGTATCGCGAGTGGCGTGATCACGTGCGATCCCACCGGACGCATCACCACCTTCAACGTGGCTGCGGAGCGGATACTGGGACGCGAGGCGGTTCAAATCGTCGGCCGGACCTGCCAGGAGGTGTTCGGGAGCGAGAGCCCGATCACCGAGATGGTGCGTCGGTCGGTGGACACGCTCACCCCGATTTCGCGTCAGGAGTGGCGATTCGCCCGCGGGAACGACCGGGTGTCGGTAGGATTCTCGAGCGCGCTGTTGCGCGATCGCTCCGGAGGGCTCATCGGAGCGGCGCTGGTCTTCACGGACCTCACGGAGATCAAGCGACTGGAGGAGCGGGTCGAGGCCGAGCGCCGGCTCGCCGTGCTCGGAGAGATGTCTGCGGCCATCGCCCACGAGTTTCGAAACTCCATGGGCACGATCCAAGGGTGGACGAAATTACTCGGCAAACACGCGGGCGCCGACACCGGCGCGCGTCCCATGGTCGACGCCATCGTCCGCGAGCTTGGGGTGATGCAACGGCTGATCGACGATCTCCTGGCGTTTGGGCGGCGTATGGAGCCGCAATGCCAGCGGGTCCACCTCCGTGAGTTGGTCACCGAGGGCGTCACGGCGCCCACGGATCGTCCCGATGTCCGGCTCGATGTCAGCTGGGATCCTCAGTCGCCCGCCGTGGTGCAGTGGGATCCCACCCTGATGCGGCAGGTGTTGAAGAACCTGGTGCAGAACGCGGTCGAGGCCATGCCGGACGGCGGCCAGCTGCGTCTGGCGGTCTCGCCGTCGCGCACCGATCCCGCGGAGGTGGACTTCGTCGTGTCGGACACGGGGATCGGCATCCCCAACGAATTCCGAGATCGGATTTTCGACCCGTTTTTCACCCTCAAGGCCCGGGGCCATGGACTGGGGTTGGCCTTGGTCCGAAAAATCGTCGTCGCGCACGGTGGACGAATCACCGTACAGAGCACCGAGGGGGCGGGAACAACGTTCCGCCTGACCATTCCCACGCACGCGCGCCAAGCCACCGAACCGGCGGCGCCGCTCGACCAGGCAGCCTAAGGGGCCTCAGAACATGTTGACCGTGTTAATCGCTGAAGACAACGAAGGGATGGCGTCGATGCTTACCACTGCGGTGAGCGCTCACGGGTACGAGGTACTCTGGGCGCGGGACGGCCGGGAGGCCGTGGCGCGGCTGCGCGACCGCAAGATCGACCTCGTGGTCACCGACTTGAAGCTCCCGTACAAAACGGGGCTGGAGGTTCTCGAGGTCGCCCGCGACCAGAACAGCCTCTTGCCCGTCATTGTGATGACCGCGCACGGGACGATCGAAACCGCGGTGAAAGCGGTAAAGGACGGGGCCCACGACTTCCTGACCAAGCCGTTCGACCCCGACCATCTGCTCCTCCTCATCGAACGGGCGCTGGAGAAGCAGCGGTTGGTCGCGGAGAACCTGCTTCTGAAAGACGACGCCGCGACGCAGGCCGGGCTGCCGCGCATCATCGGCAAACATCCGCGCGTACTGGCCATCGTCGATCAAATTCACAAGGTGGCGCCCAGTCGGACGACGGTGCTGCTGTTGGGGGAAAGCGGAACCGGGAAAGAGCTGTTCGCCCGCGCGCTGCACGGGCTGAGTCCACGGAAGGACGGGCCCTTCGTGGCGATCAACTGCGCGGCGATTCCCAGGGAGCTGTTGGAGAGCGAATTGTTTGGTCACGAGCGCGGCTCGTTCACCGGCGCCACCGATCGTCGCATCGGCAAATTCGAGCTCGCTGATCACGGGACGATCTTCCTCGACGAGATCGGCGACTTGGATCTCGGCCTGCAAGCCAAACTCCTCCGTGTGCTGGAGGGGGAAGAATTCTGCCGCGTCGGCGGGACCACCCGGGTCAAGATCGACGTGCGCGTGGTGGCGGCGACCAACAAGGACCTGCGCGCGGCGATCACGCAGCAGAGCTTCCGGGAGGACCTGTTCTTCCGGCTCAGCGTGCTCCCCATTACGATCCCCCCGTTGCGCGAGCGGCGCGACGACATTCCGGCGCTGGTCGAGCATTTCTTGGTCCACTACTGCCGGGAGCTGAAGCGGCCCCTCAAACGGCTTTCAGAAGGTGCGTGGAAAGTGGTCACGAACCACCCCTGGACCGGCAACATCCGGGAGCTGCAGAATTGCATGGAGCGCGCCGTGATCCTCACCGACGGGGAGGTGATCGAGGAGGAACATCTCGGCTTTCGCCAGGGGGAGTTGACCGAAATTCATGCCCGCGAGATCCCGCTCGAAGGGACCTTGCACGAGGTGGCCGCCGCAGCCACCCGCATGGCGGAGAGCCGGATGATTCGAAAAGTCTTGAAAGGCACGGGTGGAAACAAGAGCCGCGCTGCCCAAATCCTCAGCGTCAGTTACAAAACTCTCCTCACCAAGATCAAAGAGTACGGCATCGAACGTCCCGGCGCGTCGACGGAAAGTGCGCCGGAAGCCCCCCCTCGCGCGGCCTGACGCGCGCCGCCAGCCAGCGTTCGCCAACCCCCACACGTTCCAAACTGTCCATTCCGAGCTAGATGGCTCTAGAAGCCGTTCTATAGCGACATCACAGCCCTGACTGGACTGGGTCATCGGTTACCCAACTCGGACCTGGCCGATAGAACCGGCCCCGCCAAACCGGCCAGCGGGGCTGAAAAACTGCCCTGGTGGCCTAGGGAGCGGGTGGCATCGCCGATGCAATACCCTGGGACCGAGGTGGAGGGGTAAGGCCCATGCGAACACCATACAGGACAACCGTGAGGGAGAATGAGCAAGGTTACGTGCTCATTACGAGCCTGATTATGCTCGTCGTGCTGAGCCTGCTCGGCGCCGTGGTGCTGAACTTGTCGGGCGCCGATCTGCAGACCGCCGCGTATGAAAAGATGTCCACGCGCGCGTTCTTTGCCGCAGAAAGCGCGGTGACGCAGGCCCGTAACGACATGCAACGCTACGTTGCCGGAGTCCAGAGCGGCCAGTGGCCGGCGCTTGATACGACGGTTGTCGCCGATGTGTTAGCGGGGATAGGGGGACCGTATGGAATCCCTAGCACCATCCCCGGCCCGCCCGTTGTGAGCTACCGAAACTACTCGACTGCGGTCGCCGGTTCGTCGCCGCTGACGTTCAACTACACGATGAGCGACGTGGGCGCAAACAACGACAAGACCGTGCTGGTCACGGCCACGGGTACGGTGCAGGTTGGCGGCCTGCAGCCCGTCCAGCAGCGCATCGAGGCCGTGGTCCGCTACGAACCGCCTGACCAAGTGGGCGCCCAGGAGTGCGTTTCGTCTGCGTGTACGAGCGCGGACCAGAGCTCCGGGGCAGCGGTGGGCAACGTTGTGAACAGCACCGTGACGCTGTAAGGCACGGATGAAGCATCGACGCGAAGGAGGAACTGCGATGAACACGCTGGCGAGAATAGTAGTGATGGGCTCCTTGCTGTGGGGAGGGGCCGCGATCCCTGCTCACGCGGCGATCGAACGCACGTTCGGCGCAGGGTCGCTCATCATCCCGATGGACGGCGACACCTACCAGCCATCCGCAGACGGGGGCGTGTACGAAGCGTATGGTTTTATCTACAAACTGCTCGACCGCAAAGCGGCAGACGGCACGCCCGACCCCATTCCCGTGTATTGGATTATCGACGATTCCAAGACCGTGATCACCGGGGTGGACCTCACGATCTCGAACGTCGCGACCGACCCGGTGGCCACTGAGCACAAAGCGTTGGGAGAGATTGCGATCTCCGGCGTGGGCACCCAGATCACCTACAACGGCGGGCCCTTTGTGATCGACAGCAACTACGCGGCCGCGGCCAAGACGATCTGGGCCAGCGGATTTCAGGACGTGAACCTGCACGTGGCCAAGGTGCCGTTCACGGGCAAGGTCCAGCGCGAAATGTTCGGCACGCCGCCGAAAATCGCGCTGATGAACGATTCCGAATCGCGCACCGGGAACGCCACCAAGATCCTGGAAGGGTACCTGAAGATCGCAGGGATTCAGAACCCCGCCACGGATGATCTGGGCAACGCCTGCGCCTACACCGACGCCAGCGGCACCTATTTCCCGGCGGATCCAGTCGTGGGGAGTCACTGCACCTACGACGTCTTGACGCCCAATGAGGTGGGCGGGATCCAGACGCTGGCTGGCACCGCGTTGAACGGCAAGAGCAAACTGTTCGACTACACGTGCACAGGGTGCGCCACCAAACCCAAACTCAACTACCGCGTGCTGTGGGTTCCGCACTGGGTGGGCTTTTCCGACTACAACGTGACGAACGGGCAGTACATTTCGGTCAACACGAACGTGGGAACGATGAGCGTGACCAAGGCCGATGTGCACGACATTGTCATGGCGGTTCGCGACTTTGTGGACCTGGGCGGAAGTTTGTTTGCAGAGTGCGCGGGCATCGAAACGTTTGAGTGGAGCGAGTACGGCCGGTTCATCACCAAATACGATTTGGGTCACAACGGCGGGACCAATGACAGTACCAAGATCTACTACAACAAGGACGCGTTGGATCAGCCGTACGTCCAGATCGGGGACATGGCGTTTGACCCCGAGGGCGGACACCTGCACAACTGGCGGCCGTTTCAGACCGGGGACCCGCGGGCGGACAGCTTGGCGGTCAACGCCATGGCGTTCAACCCCTCCGCCAGCAACCCCAAGTCCACGTACACCCAGAGCAACACGGGCTACGACGGGACCGTCACCGTGTTTACCTACGACGACAACAGCGTTCCCGCTGGAACCTCGCCGGCTCCGAATGTCTGGAACTACGGCAACGGGGATCAGGCCAAGCAGCAGTGGCACTACTACGTGGCCGGGCACATGGACGGGGATCAGACCAACGGCTACGTGGTCTATCTCGGCGGCCACAGCTACGTTAACTGCAGCGGCGGTGGCGGCGGCGGCGGTGGCGCTGCGCCGGCCGGACCCAATCGTGAGATCGACTTCGAGTTCAGGGACAACGTTGACAACAGCATGGACGGAACCTTCACCATCACGTTCTCGTATACCATCGCGGGAGATTCCACGGTTTATACCGTCACCCAGAGCGGCATCACCAAAGACAACATCACGACTCTGACCGCAACCGGGAATAACCCCGGCGGCGGGGTGGAGCTCGTCTTCACCACCGCGGCGTTCGAAGCCAAAGGCTCGTCAGGCACTGACGCCACCAAGCTGAAGAAGATCAAAGGCGTCCACTTCAAGAACAACCGCACGACGGACGTCAACATCACGCAGGTGCAGGTCTCGGTCACCGGTGTTTCCGGGCTGAAGCTTAGGAAGATCAAAGACGTCACCGAGAATGACACCAAGTTCGGCACCGAGACCACCCTCCCCGTGACCGCCAACATCAACTCGAATGAATGGATTGTTGAGGGCAGCGGTGGGGGCGCAGGCGGAGGCGCGGGGTCGTACGATTCCGGCTGCACGCCCAAAGGGACCTCGGGTGCTGGCATCCGATACGTGCTCAACACCGTGTTTCAGCTCGATGCGGTCACGGATCGCGAATTTGTCAGATCCGGCCCCGTGGTGTTCAAGGATTTCTTGTACCAAGGGTCGTTTGACTATCCGAGCTTTGGTGGACACTTCCGCAAGTTCCAGGTCAACGCGGACCTGGGTGCTGGCAGGTCTGGACTTAAGCGCGTGGATGACTTTGGCGGCAATGATCCTAGCAGCCCGGGCGATGCCGCGCCCAAACTCACCTCGACCACGGCGTATTCGGACAACAACAGCAACCGGCGGGTCGATGCCAACGAACTGACTGGCCGCAAAATCTACGCGTGCGCGACCACGGGTCTCAAGAACGCCGACGGGACCGAGAACGCCGAGGTGCTGGACTCCTCAAACTGTGGGATGACCCAGTTCAAGTACGAAACCGCCGCCACGTTCCAACCCCGGATGCTGACCACGGGTCTCGCCACCACGCAGGAGGTCATCGTCAAGCGCTACGGGATGCAATACGATGCCAACAACGATGAGTGGGAGAAGAAGGACAATGTGATGGGAGGCATCGAGCACTCCACGGCCGCGATCATTGGGCCTAGCGCCCTGACGAGCATGAGCAGGCCCACGGTGGCGTACCTCGGCGCTTTGGACGGGATGCTCCACGCGGTCAAGGCCGGGGTGAAGACGGAGGTTGAGCTGCCAGAAGCCGCGGACGCTGGGACCGAGCTCTGGTCGTACATTCCCAGCAGCCAGCTGCCGCGGTTACAGTACTTCCGCGATCCCAACGCGATCAGCACGTACCCCGCGGTCGATGCCTCGGTCGCCTTTGCCGAGGTCGAGAGCTCCGTCGGCTCAGGGACCTACAAGACCGTGCTGCTGATCACCATGGGGGTGGGCGGCAACAGCATCGCGGCGCTTGACGTGACCGACCCCACCGTCACGCCCCCGGTCCTGCTGTGGGAGCGGAGCGGCGTGGACGACGACACGGCGGTGTCCAAGACCGTGGCCATGGGGAATGGCTCCAAGGTGGCCATCGGGCGGGTGGTCAACGCGTCGGGCAGCCGCGAGTACCGGGCGTTCGTGACCACCGCGCTCAAGGACAAAGAGGCCTGCCAAGACGCAAACGGCTCGCCCCTGGGTGACGGCAGCCTCTGCGGCGGGCTGCAGATCTATAGCTTCGATCTGCTGACTGGTGAGCAAAAGTGGCGCTTTGAGCGGGTGTACCGCTCGGGGATCAATGACGTGCCGGGCAGCCTCGCATTGGTGGACGCGGATCAAAATGGGGACGAAGACTACGTGGTGGCTGGCGACATGGAAGGCAACCTGTGGCTGCTGCCGACTGCGCCGGACTACGACGGCAACGGCACGGAAGATAAGAAGATCTTTGCCGACTCCACGTTCACGGACGGGGCAAGCTCCACCACGGCAGACATCATCAGCGATATTCCGCCACTCTACGCCCCATCGCGCGACGAGAACGCGTGCACGACCTACCCCGGCACCCCTGATCCGTGCTACGAAGCAGGCCACGACCAACCGATCGGCGCGTCGCCCACCGTGGTGGTGAAGGACGGCCGCATCTACCTTGCATGGGGCACCGGCGGCGCGCAATGGGCGCGCGCCGGCGACTACTACTCGGTGTACGTACTCGAAATTACCGGCTTGGACCCCTACAACCTGGTGGATGGCAGCGGAGCGCTGCGCGACGCGCAGTTCGGCTTCAAGTTCGTCCTAGACCAGGGCGAGAAGGTCTTTGGCGCGCTCACGTACTCCCAGGGGTTTGTGTACTTCGGGACGGCGTTCGGGAGCGTGGAGGGCCTCAACCTCAAGGACGATGTCGCGACCAACAACACCGGCAATATCCGCGGCATCAGCCTGACCGACAAGTCGAACAAGTGGAAGTACACGGCCAGCGGGAAGTTCCGGGGCAGCGTGTACGTATCGCGGGGTCACGTTTATGGCACGACGCTCGATGGTAATGTGGTGGACATCGGCGACCCCGGCTATGTTGAGCCGTCAGCCCTGCGGTGGTTCAAGCTCAAGAGCTGGCGCGAGATCTTCAACCTCGGGACGAACCAGTGAGCAGGGCGGGGGTAGAAGCGACCGGCGGTCGGGGGTTTCCTCCGACCGCCAGTCGCGTGCTCAGTGCGCTAATCCTGGCGGGCTGGCTGGCTGGCGGGGTGGCCTGTTCGTCAGGGGGCGAGGGGGCGCGGCAGGCGGCATCCGTAAGTTCCGTGCCCACGCCGACACGCGCAACAGCCGTCTCACCCGAGGACCAGCGTGCGTGGATCCAATCTATGACGCTTTCACCAACGTTACCGACCAAGGACGGGACCCTGGTCGCCAGTGTGGTCTGGCAACCCCAGGGCCGACCAGAGCTCGCGGTGAAGCACCACTGGTTCGTCAACGGGATCGAAGTCGTGGACCACAGTGGGTCCGAGCTGGCGCTCGCTGACTTCCAGACGGGTGATCGAGTCCACGTGGTGGCGGAGGTGCGGGCGAGCGATGACCGCGTGCTGGCGAGCGAGCGCTCATTGTCGGTCGTGATCCAGAACCGGCCACCAACCATCGTGTCCGGGCTCGACGCCCTGACTCAAACCGACAAGGAACTGACCGGACGAATCGTGGCGACTGATCCAGACGGGGAGCCGGTGACGGTCACGCTTCGCGAGGGGCCACCAGGCCTGGTCATTCAGCCCGATGGCACGGTCCACTGGCCGCTCGCCTCGGTCAAGCCCGGTCAACACCAGCTCGCCGTGGAGGTGGAGGACAGCCGCGGCCTGGGTTACCAGGGAACCATGACGTTTACTGTGGGGGCTGGAGCATGAGCGCAAGACGGAACGCCGAACAAGGCATCACGTTGGTCGAACTGCTGTTTGCGGTTGCGGTGGTAGGCATCCTGATGGCAATCGCGGTACCGCAAGTCCGCACGTGGTCGGTTCAGCACCAGCGCTCGGCGGCGGCCACTGAAATCTTTGCGTTAATCAACCAGGCGCGGTCGATCGCGGTGAACACCTCGACCCAAGCCACCATCACGGTCACCACCACGGCCACGCCCCCTGGGGGGAGCATTGTGGCGCAGATCGGCGCTCCGACCAACTGGACAAAACAAATTACCCTCGGGACAGGGCCTTACAGCGGCGTCGGACTTGTCGCCGCTGCACCTGCAGGAACATACACGATCACCCCTCGTGGAACCGTACAGCCGGGCTCCTTCACGTTGACGCTTCAAGACCTAAACAGCAAACAGGCAACAGTCGCTACCGGGATCTTGGGCGATGTCACAGTTTCGATCCTGTAGAGGAGACGGTATGAACGGTATGAGCGGAACCGAATCAACAGCGACTCCGCCCCACCGGCGAGGCGCAACCGCGGGCTTTACGCTCATCGAAGTGTTGATTACCATCTTTGTCCTGACCGTCGGCTTGCTCGGCTTGGCCGCGCTACAGGCCCAGGCGCTGCGGGCATCGGGATCTGGCGGCGCGCAGACCACAGCCAACGCCTTGCTGCGCAACGTGGCGGATCGCATTCTCTACAACGCGGGCAACATCAACGCGTATAGCGGGATGGACACCAGCTCGGGCGCGCGGCCGAACTGCCCGGTGCTGATCCCGGCTGCGGTGTGCCAACAGGACTTTACCAACTGGCAAAGTTCGGTCGCGGCGCTACCCAGCGGGAGATTGACGATCGCCGTTGTCGCCGGCGCGACGTTCAACACCGCGGTGGCAACTGTTACGTGGCAGGACCGAATGGGCGGTCATACGGTGACCATTCCAATTCAGGTGGCGCAATGAAGACGATGATGCGGAAATCGAGCGAAGACCGAGGATTCACCATGGTGGAGATCATGGTGGCAACCCTGATTGCCGCCGTGGTGCTCTCGGCCGTGGCGATCACCTACACGGGTTCGGTCCGTGGCTACACCCGCAACCGAGAGATGGCCCAGACGCAGATGCGGGCGCGGGTGAGCCTAGAGTTTGTGGCACAGGAGCTTCGGAACGTTGGCTATCTGGTCAACTGGGACCCCGCCCCGTCGGTTCCGCCGCTCCTGCTCAATCCTGCGGCGCTGGCCGCGATGATGGACCCAGGGACCGATGCCGTCACCGTTTCAGCGGCGGTTGGTCCCTTTTCCGGTACCGGAACACGCATTGCCACACTCAATGCTCCTCCCGTTGTCGGGGCAACCGACACAACGCTGAACCTAAGCGCGAATAACCTGCCAGTCCCGATTTCCGCTGGGACGCCTCTGTTGGTCTTCACCCCCCCAACCACGGCCAACGTGCGAAATGCGGCAAATGCGATCAGCGGTAGCGACACGTCAATCGTGCTTGCAACGACGTCTATCACCAGTGGGTTCGGCAACGGCACCCCTGTCCTACTGGTCCAGCAAACGTCGTTCTGGATACAGGGTGGCAACCTCATGATGAGCATAGGCACCCCAGGTGCGACGCCACAACAGCTTGCAGCGAATGTCGAGGATCTCCAGATCGTCCTGCTGGACAACAACGGCGCAGTGCTGGCTGCACCGAACGGAAGCGAGCGCGCGCTGCGGCTGTCTGTCACCGCGCGAAGCACCCGACCGGTCCAAGACAAAACGGCCCAGGTCCCCCCCAGCCTCGAGGACCACGACCGGTCCGGGCAGCCTGCGGATCAGTTCCTGCGCCAAATCGATCAGACCACGGTGTACCTCAGAAACTACGGCACACTGGGTTGACGGCTATCAGCCGTCAACGCATCCCGCCCACCCATTCATAGTTGTTCGGCTTTCTGGAACAGCCGATCAGGGTCTCGCCCTCGTTTTCACCGAGCGACCGATAAGATCTCAGTCTTTGGCGTGGCACGCCTCTTGGAAGACGAGCAGGCATGGACCTTGTCGCACACCGAGCAATTGCGGGTTACACCCTCATGGAAGTGACCCTGGTCGTCGGCATCATGGCTGTCTTGGCTGCGATCGCGTGGCCGTTGACGACCGATCTGCTTGATCGCGCCACGCTCGCCACCACTGCGGAGACGATCAGGGGCGAGATCCGCAAGGCCCAGCGTCAGGCGCACGCGAGCGGGCAGGCGCTCGAATTGCGCGTGGACCCGCGTGCCGGTTCGTACATCGTGGGTCCCACCGGGGGCCCGGGCCTCCTGAGCCGGCTCCCAGCCGGGCTGACGTTCGGTTCGCCCGACGACGGGGACTCGGACGGCGTGACGTTTCGCCACAACACGGCGCGGTTCAGTCCGCGTCCCGGCCTGCAGAACAGTTTCGGCTCGATCACCGTGCGATCCCGGGCAGGGGCCAGGAGAGTCACGGTGAGTATCACCGGGCACGTTTCAATCACCGCATGGAACGGACGGGCGTGGCAATGACCGGCTCATCCACAACCGGAGACGCTGGATTCAGCCTGATCGACACCTTGGCGGCGCTCGGGTTGCTCGCCATCGGGGTCGCGGCCGTGACCACGGGATTCACCGAGGGGCACCGGCTTGCCGATGAGGTTGGTCGACGACAACGGGCGATCGTGTTGGCGCAGGACAAGTTGGCGGAGAAACTCTCGGTGAGTGACAACGCGATCATGCTGCCGAGTGAGATGGGCGAACGCGTCGAGGCGGGCGTGCTCCTCGGAGAGGACCAGGTGAACGGGGTGTCCCGACGCTGGGTGGTTGAGCCGGATTTCCCCGCGCCAGGCCTCTTCCGCGTGTGGGTCACCACCCGCTGGACGCAACGGAGCGTGGCGCATGTGTTTCAGGTGGCCGGTGTGCGCGGCGAGGGGCTCGTACCATGATCCAGGGACGCGAACACGATCCGGGGCGCGGAGAACGCGGAACCTCGCTGGTCGAGCTATTGGTCGCGACGTCGATGGGCCTCAGCGTGGCGGCCTTATTGGGCCACACGATCAGCGCGTATCAGACCAACTACCGCCACGCCGTCACGCGCATGAGCGATGATCAGCAGGCCCAGTTCGCCTTGGCGCTGATGACCGACGAGATGGAAACTCTGCTGCAGGCGCCGACGTCCGCGACGTGCTCTGTCGGCGGCGTACAGGTGGCGGACGGGCGCGTGTGGTTCGCGGCGAACCTGTATGATCGCTCGACCGCCTTGCGGGAACCGGTACCGGCGGGCGGAAGCGCGGTGGTGGTCGAGTCCATCGGCGCGTTCGAAGCAGGCGACCTGGTGATGTTCGTGAACGTCAACGATCCCACCGACCCCGGGGACGATGTCGCAGATTGCTCACGGATCACCGACATCAGCGCCGACCAGTGGACGTTGGAGCCGGCGTTCGCCCGCCCGTTCCCGGCCGGGAGTCCTGTGGCGCTCGTGAACCAGGTCGCGTATGTGCTTGACCGGCGCGGTCGCCTCATGCGAACGCAAGACGGGGGGACACAACGTATTGCACAGGACGTGACGAGCTTCGATGTCCAACTCGATGGCGGCTCGTTGGTGGTCCGACTGGTGACGCGTGAGGCGCGGCAGTGGACCCGTCGCGTGGCCGTGGAGCAGCGGTGATGCTGGTGGCTGAGCGAGGCGCGATCGCAGTGCTGGCGTTGGCGGTGCTGGGCGTCCTCTCGGTCTTGATTGGCGCGTGGCTGCGTCTGGTTGCGGGTGAGCGGGAGGCGGTGCGTCTGGGGGAGAACGACCTGCAGGCGCGATCCTTGGCTCAGGCCGGTATTGACCGTACCCTGGCCTGGTTCGCTGATCCGGCCTCGTTCGGCGACCCGTTTACGATTGGGGCAACATCCACCTGCGGGTCCGCAGGCACTGCCGCAGAGGTGTTTCGCAAGCGATGTGTCGCAGGCGACGGTTTACCGAGCTTTCGCGCCGCGAACGGCTCGCCGCAATTCAGCGGAACCGTGGACAGCCCGGCGATCCTCGTGCAGTGGAGCGATGCCCCGTTGCTGCTTCGCTCGCCCACGGTCGTGGGGATCGACCCCGGCGCCTCGCGCCCCGCGATCCGGGTCGAGGTGCAACTCTCCGCGCCGCTGAGCCCCGACGCGGTCGCGACCGTGGTCAGCCGCGCGTCCGTGGGTCGTGCCACAGCGGCGGTCCGCGCGGAGTTAGCCGAAGGCCCGTGGCGCGGTGCCGCCCAAGCCGTGTTCGCCGGTCCGGCCAACACCGTTCCCCTGCGCATCCACTGGGGCGGCGTGGCGATCACTGGCGGGTGGGATGCGAGCGAGGTGCTCGACCGCATCCCCCGCCGCTCCGACGCGGCTCCGGTCACAGGCCAGGCCTACGCGGTCGAGCCCGGCGCGGATCGCTGGGTCGGCTTTGCCGCGAGCGGGTCCATTCTGGGCCCCTCGCGCACCGCCAGCGGCTTTGCCGCGCCGTTCGAGCACCTCCTCCAGGACGCCGCTATCCCTCGCATGGCGATGTGGAGTTACGAGGCCTTGAAAACGTACGCTCGGCGTCACGGCCGGTATTTTACGACGCGAGGCACCGGACTCGTGTATCCGGACGACGCGGAGACGGGCATCTCACCCACCGCGGCGTTCTCGTCTCGCTCCGGTTCAGGGCGCCTCGTGTTCATCGACACCTTGGACCGCACACCGCCCCGGGCAGACAACATGGAGGAACTGCGCGCAACCATGGACTTCGTCGAGATGGATGCCTACGTTGGGGCGCACCTAACCGTGACGCCCGGTCTCGGTCGATCCACAGTGCGCGATTCGCCCGGCGCGCCTGAGGACCCGAGCGGTCCCCCGGTCACCCGCAACGTGGCCATCGCCGGGGTGCATTACCACGGCGTGTTGACCATAGCCGGCGCCTTGGACGCCACGGCCCGCACCACGATCGTGGGGTCACTGGCCGCGATGCACGGCGTGCGCGACCCTGGTGCGATCGAGGTGTGGTACGACGCGGCATTGCGCACGGGGTACCGGACAGGGTTCCCACCCGTGGTCATCAAGCCAGGCAGCCGTCGCGCGATCGTGCCCGACTAACCGACGGCCGCGCCGGAGGGATCGTGAAACATCAATGCGCAGCTTCTCGCGGCTTGTGATTCCCCGCGCGCAGCCGCTATAATTTCGCCACACCAGGAACCGGCTCCCGCGCGTGACCGTTCGATTCAAACTCAAAGAAGGCCTCGATACCGCAGCGCTGTTTGGGACGTTCGATCAACACCTGAAGGACGTTGAGGACGCGTTCGGCGTCACGATCCGGGCGCGCGGCGACGAGGTGCGGATCGACGGCGAGCCGCACGCGGCACGGCGTGCGGAGCGGCTGCTGGCGAAGCTGACGACCCGCCTGCAGGAGCGCCCCGACCTGCAGCCCGACGACATCGCGGGGATGATCCGTTCGGCCCGCGGACACCTGGACGATGCATGGGAGGCGGGTTCCCCCGAGACGGTGCTGCGGACCAATAAGCGGCTGCTCACGCCGAAATCTCCCCACCAACGAGACTACCTGGAGGCGCTCAAGACCTCGGACATCGTGGTGGGCATCGGTCCGGCCGGAACAGGTAAAACGTATCTCGCGATCGGCATGGCGGTCGCGGCCCTCGCGCGGCGAGAGGTGAGCCGCATCGTGCTGACGCGCCCCGCGGTCGAGGCCGGAGAAAAGCTCGGATTTCTCCCGGGGGACATGTACGCCAAGGTCAATCCGTATCTGCGGCCGATGTACGACGCCCTGTACGACATGATGGATCTCGACCACGCCAACCGTCTGGTCGAACGCGGCGAAATAGAGATCGCGCCGCTCGCCTACATGCGCGGCCGCACCTTGAACGACGCGTTCATCATCTTGGACGAGGCCCAGAACGTCACGCCCGAGCAGATGAAGATGTTCCTGACCCGGATGGGATTTCGCTCCAAAGTCGTGATTACCGGCGACATCACGCAAGTAGACCTGCCGGCGCACAGCCCCTCGGGCTTGATTGAGATTCAGTCCGTAGTCCGCGACATTCCCGGCATCCGCTTCGTGTATTTCGACGAGAGCGACGTGGTCCGCCACCGGCTGGTCCAGGAAATCATCAAAGCCTACGAACGTTACGAGGGCAAGCGACCCTCCCGCCGCAGACGGTGACGCCGGCCCGGCGAATGCCGATTTCTCCGCGATGATCCAGGTCTCGGTCGCCAACCGCCAGCAGTCGGTCAAGCTGAGCAACACCCGCGTCAAACGGAAGGCGCGTCAAGTCCTGCTCGAGATGGGATTCGTGAAGGCCGAACTGAGCCTGGTGTTCGTGGATGACGGAGAGATGCGGCTGCTGAACGCCACCTACCGCCGTCTGAACGAACCCACCGACGTGCTCGCCTTTGCCATGAGCGAAGGCCGCTTCGGCGGCATCAACCCGCACGTGTTGGGCGACGTGGTGATCTCGGCCGAGACCGCCGCGTTTCGCGCCAAGGAGGAGGGCCGCGAGCTGGATGATGAGCTGGACGCGTTGCTCGTCCACGGCATCCTGCATCTGATCGGTTACGACCACGAACGCTCGCCCGCAGACGCCCGTCTCATGCGCGCCAAAGAGCGGAGCCTCCTCCACTCGCTCGGGGCGCGCGCGTAACGCATGGCCGTGTATCGGATGGTCGCGTAGCCGATGGCAGTCTGGGACCGCATCGTCGCCGGGTTGGCCAAGACCCGGCGCGCGTTGGCCGACGGGTTTCACGGCGCGTTGGGCGCATCCCCGCGTGGTCGGGTGGTCTCGTTCGAGGATCTCGAGGCGGCGCTGATCCAGGCCGACATCGGGGTACGGACCACCGAACGCCTCTTGACCGAACTCAAGCGCAGCGGGGATCACGAGGAGGGCGCGGTTCGCAAGCGGCTGCGGGAGGTGATCGCGGCAACGCTTCGCCCGGCGGTCGACACTCAGCCGCAGACTGCTCGCCCCCTGGTGGTGCTGGCGGTGGGCGTGAACGGGGTGGGCAAGACCACCACGGTCGCTAAGCTCGCGGCGCGGGCGCGGAGCGAGGGCCGATCGGTGCTGCTCGCGGCGTGCGACACGTTCCGCGCCGCGGCAATCGAGCAATTGCGTGTCTGGGGCGACCGGCTCGGGGTCGACGTCGTTCACCAGCAGCCGGGTTCTGACCCCGCGGCGGTGGCGTTCGACGCAGTCACGGCTGCGAAGGCGCGAGGCATCGACGTGGTGTTCATCGACAGCGCGGGACGATTGCACACCAAACATTCGCTGATGGACGAGCTGGCCAAAGTCAAACGCGTGATCGCCAAGGCTGAACCCGGCGCGCCCCACGAAATCCTGCTGGTGCTCGACGCGACCGTGGGACAAAACGGTCTGTCCCAGGCGCGCGCGTTCCACGCGGCACTGGGCGTGACCGGCGTCGTGGTGACCAAAGTGGATGGAACATCCAAAGGCGGGATCGTGCTGTCGGTGGTCGAGGAACTGGGCGTGCCGGTGAAGTGGCTGGGGCTCGGCGAGAGCGCGGACGCCCTGGTCCCGTTCGACGCCGACGCGTTCGCCGAAGGCCTGGTGGGCGCGACCGCCTCATCCGCCGGGCCTTTGGGTTGAGGTCCGTGACCGTGGTGAGCCTAGGGTCCTATTGGTCGGGTGTTCCATACCGATCGGAAAACGTACGGCGCAACCTCCCCTCTGATTCGGGGTGGAGCCGAAAGAATCCGTCCGGATAGCGCAATCGCGCAGTCATGCGGTCATAAATCTTCCCCTCGTCGTACCGATTGAGCGCTTCGCCGGCGAGGTACTCAAGCCGCAGATTCCTATCGAGATTGGGCTGGTAGTCTTCGAGCCAACCCATCACATCATCGCGTCGGCCGGCATACGCGCGTAATAGATCGACGGACGTTGCGATGTCCACATCCGCCAGCGATCGACGGACCGCCTCATTGCGATCCAACCGGTTCTGCAGCTCGCGTGCGTCGATGACCAACGGCTCGACGTGGCCGAGCAGCGTCACGTCATACCCCTTGAGGTCGATCTCGCTGTTCCAGATACTGCCGTAAGGAAACACCTCGAGAAACGTGCCCACTTGGCTTTTCACGGCTGCCGCGCTGGTTTCGTACAACGGCACCCACTGGGAGATGAACCCGCCCGGATTCAGGTGCGCTCGACCGAGCTGGAAGAATTCTCGGGTATAGAGCGCCGCCGCCCCTTTTGTCCAGGGGTGAATCGGATCCGTCGTGATCAGATCGAACGTGTCCTTCGTGGTCGTGATGTAGTGACGGGCATCGTCGTAGATGAGTTCAGTCCGAGGGTCGTTGAGAACATCGTAGTTTTCGTCTCGAAAATACACCCCCGAGGCCGCGGCAACCGCGGGTTCGATCTCAACGATCACGATGCGTTCGATGCCGGGATACCGCGTGAAGACGCCGGCCGTGATCCCTGCACCGAAGCCCATTATCAACACCGACTTGGGATCGGGGTGCATCAGCGCCGGAAGGTGCCCCAGCATGCGCTGCAACCGCATGTCTTCCGGCCAGGTGGAGGCCTCGGTTTTGCCGTTGATGTGGAAGCTCCGGTATCCCTGTTCCTGGGTCCGCGACACCGCGATGGACGCGTAGCGGCCTTCGCGGGTGTGCAGGTACGCAGCCGGCTCGTTCCAGCGATCAACCTCTCGGCCGAACGCAATCATGCCGGAGTGGTTCTCCGGTATCACGGACCCTGCGATGAAAGTGGTGACGAGAGCCGCTGTTGCGGCCGTTACGCGCCCCGCACCAAGACGCGGCCAGAGCCTCGATGGTTGTGGGCGCGGCTCCGGCGCATGGGATGCGCTCAGCATCAGCGACGCGGCCAGGCCGGCACAGAGCGTCAGCAACACCTGGGCCTGGCGGGTCCCCAGCAGCGCGATGATCACGACGCTGAGCCCCAGCGCACCCAGAATCGCTCCGATGGTGTTGGCCGCATAGAGGTGTCCGACCAATTGGCCGGGATCGCGATGGGTGTGGCCGGCCGCGGCTATGGCGACCGGAAAGCTCGCGCCCCAGAACAGAGTGGCCGGAACAAGCGCCACCGCGACGCGCAGCACATCGTCCATGCCACGCAGGAACCAGCTCTCGGTCGATGCGACGAAGTGAAGGTCGGGGAGGATGGTGGTCATCGCGTAGGCGGCATAGGGAATAGCCAACACCAACATCAATTGGCAACCCACCAGCAGCCGCGCGGGGTTCTTCGAGGTCCTGCAGCCGTACGATCCCAGGGCACCGCCAGCACCGAGTCCGATCAGGAACACCGCCAGGATCACGGAAAAGGTGTAGACCGTGGTTCCCAGTAACAACGACAAGAGCCGCGTCCAGACGACCTGGCAGCCGAGAGCGGTGAGGCCGGACAACCCGATGACCACATGGACCGCCGACAGGGCCTCCCGGGGATGTTGCTCGTCTGCAGAATCCTGGGGCGCGTAAGGAGAACGCGCCGCGAGCCAGTAGGCGGCGAAGGCGATCACGAGGTTCAGGGCCACGGCAACTGCCGATGCGACGTAGACGTCGAAGGTCCTCAGGAGATAAAACCCCGCCAGGGCGGTTCCGATGACCGCGCCGACCATGTTGGCGCTATAGCACAACCCGAGACGTGAAACGCCGATGGACGTCAACCGCATCCACCGCGAGATGGCCGGCAAGGTCGCGCCCATCAGGATCGTGGGCGGCAACAGCAGGAGCGCGCACACCAGGCTACGCAACACGATCCCGCTGGTTCCGTATCCACCTGATGCCACGTACACCTGCGTCACGAACGGCAGGGCCAGCGGGATGGCAACTCCGCACAGCCCGATGCAGCACTCGATCAACGCGTAAACTTTGAGAGGGTGATACCGGACCGCAACGGCCCGGTGATACCACAAACTGCCGATACCCAGCCCGCCCATGAAAGAGCCGAGGAGGATCCCCAGCGAGAGCGTGGAGGAGCCGATGGTAAAGCGCAGCAGATGAAACCAGACGACTTCGTAGATCAAGGCTGCGGCGCCGCTGGCGACAAACAGCGTCAGCAAGAGCAGCAACACCCGGGGGTTGTCCGAAGGCTCGGGTTGCGAGCCGCGAATCAGGGTGAGGCGTGGCGATCGGGGGGACCGGGAGCTGCGGTCCGTGAATACCGGTGAGGCGTTAGGAAGTGCTCCCTGCCGTGAAGCCAACCGTCACCTCTGGCAGGTTGCTGAAAAAGTCCATCCGCGGCGTTCTCGTTCGTCGGAAATCCTCACGTACGACCCAGTACGCTCCGGTTTCCTCCTCACTGCGGCCTTGCGGCTGGAGCTTTTTGAGCAACCTGCGCGTTTGTGCAAGTCTTTCAGCGCCTGCTAGAGCGAGACAACAAGTATAGCTCACGGTTATCAACAGGGAAGTAATCACCGTCAGGCAACCTACCCGCCGCTCAAGGCCTGCACGAGTTGCACCACATCGGTTGGGCGCAAGGGGCGTGTCAGGTCAAAGACCTGCTCGCTGTTGACAAAGAACCGCATGTGCGGCCGCATCCGGTCCTGCTCGTCGATCACCCGGAATCGCAGGCCGGGGTATTGACGGTCGAGATTCGCGAGCAGGGCGGCGAGCGTTTCGCCGGACGCTTCGACCTCGCGCACCGTGGTGTAGGAGAGCAGCGGGCTTGGAATCAACACCTTCATGTGGCGAGCTGCCGACAACTCAACGCAATTCCGCGGTCTCCACTGCGTAGATTTCGGGAAGGTGTTGCGCCACGCGCGTCCACCGACGGCCTTCGTCACGGCTCATCCACAGCTCTCCGCTTGTGGTCCCGAAGTACAGTCCCACGGGATCCTGGGCGTCAGCGGCCATGGCCTGGCGTTTGACCGTCCACCAGGCTTGGCCCTTGGGCAAACCGGAATCAAGACGTTGCCAGCTCTGTCCGCCATTGCGCGTAACATAGGCGGCGGGCTTGCCGTCCGGGCTCGTGCGCGGCCACACGGTCGAGCCGTCCATGGGGAACACCCACGCAGTGTCCGCGTTGCGGGGGTGCACGACCATGGGAAACCCGATGTCTCCGACCTGTTTCGGCATGTTCTTGCCGACGCGCACCCATTCATTGGACGGCCGATCGAGTCGATAAATGCCGCAGTGATTCTGCTGGTACAGCCGGTCCGGGTTGCTCGGACAGAGCCGGACGCAATGGGGGTCGTGAAAGGCGATGTTGGTGGCGTCGAACCCCTCGACCACCTCCATGCCCTTCACCAAAGGCGTAAAGGTTCGTCCGCCGTCGACCGATTCGTGCACGCCGCCACCCGACATGGCGAAATAAAGGTGGGCGGGATCGCGCGGGTCCACGATGATCGAGTGCATCTTCGGTCCATCCGGCGTGCCGTCCTGCACCGTCCCCATCCACGTCCGGTACTGCGGATCGTCGTTGATGTAGGAAAACGGCTCCCACGTGACGCCACCGTCCTCGGACCGGAACAAGCCCTGCGGCGAAGTGCCCGCGTACCACGCGTCCGGCTCGTTCTCATGGCACGGCGTGAGCCAGAACGCATGATCGACGGCGCGCCCGCTTTCGCCATCCCGGGCCTTGTCGAACGCCGGGGGCTTGGCGGCTTCCTTCCACGTCTTGCCGAGATCCGTGGAGCGGAAGACGGTCGGACCAAGGTGACCGGTCTTGGCCGCGGCCAGGAGCGTGCGCCCGTCGCGCGGGTCGAGGACAATGTGATTGATGATGTGGCCGAGAAAGTGCGGTCCGTCGGCCCGCCATGTCCGTCGCGTCGTATCCCCGTGGAACAGCCACGCGCCCTTGCGCGTGGCCGCGAGCACCAGCACGCGGCGCGATGGGCGGGGGCGGGCGGCTCGCTTTACGCGGGCAGTGGGCTTCTGGGTTCGCGTTGCTGACTTCTTGGTCGTGCGCGCCATACGTACTCCTCTCTGTGTGGATGAATCAGTAGCGCCCGTACATCACTCGGGCCAGCGCATCGTCATCTCGGGCAACTAGCTTCGCAGGGGAATGAGCGCGCGCAGCCGCTCATCGCGCAGGTACAGCCCTCCCCAGACCAACACGCCCATCACGATCGCCATCACAAACGGCTCGCCGACTCGCACGTGGGAGGCGGTTGCGCCGCCAAGATAGCCAGTCAGCAAGATCGCCCCGAGCACGGCGGTGCGCGGAATCACGTAGAGCACGACACAGGCGAGCTCGGCGATCCCGATGCCGAGTGCGACGCTGGCAGGATATCCCAGGTGAGCGAACCCCTCGACGACTGGAGCCGGCTTCAATAATTTCATGACGCCGCTAAAGAGCAGTAGCAGGACCGGCAGGGCGGTCATACCCCATCCGGCCCAAAGCACCTTTTTGGAAACGCCAGCGGTTTGCATAAATTGCCCCCTCCATGGTGTTGCGCGCTAGGGTTGAGCGACGCTCGTGACTGCTGAGCCCAAACTCGCGAGCCCCTTTTCGAACTGGCTGCCGACCATTTCATCCATGTCCATGACCAGTCCGAAGGCCTTAGCGATGAAACTGTTCCTGCCATAGAGACTCCACGTCACGGTGGTGTGATCACCGTCGGGCTTGAACGTGAACTCCGCGGTGTTGGTGGCTTTAAAGGGCCTGAGGTATTCGAGCTTGATCCTGATCAAATCGTTGGGACGGCTTTCAGTGATCGTTGCGCGGCCTTCGCCGACTTGGTCATTTCCGGCCCAGGTGGAGACGGCGCCGGTTCCAGCCGGCGCGCCCTCGTACGTCTTTTTCATCGCGGGATCGAGTTTTGCCCACGGGGACCAGGCATCCCAATTGTGGAAATCGTTCACCTGGGCAAAGACGACCGGTGCAGAAGCCGAAATGGTGGCCGTCCGCTCGATGCGGAACTCGGACGGCTGCAAGGCCACCACGATCACCATTACCACAATAATGACCGCGAGCGCGATGAGAATCTTTTTGAGCATGGGATCCTCCTAGCTGAAAGGGCATTGAAGGCGCATTCCCCGCAGCTGCTGTGGGGGGTAAGCGGCAACGTGGAGATCGTGCCTTGCCCTTCCTCCAGTGGTCGCGACTTGTTTAGGCTTGCCCGTAGGCCTTCTCGAGAGCCTTGATGTCGATCTTCTTCATCTGCAGCGTGGCGTTCATGACTCGTTCCGACTTGGCGGGATCAGGATCGCTCAACATCTCGCCCAACACCGACGGATTGATCTGCCAAGACAAGCCGTATTTGTCCTTCAACCAGCCGCAGGGCCCTTCTTCTCCGCCGGCGGAGAGTTTCTTCCAGAGTTCGTCGACCTCTTCCTGGGTCTTGCAGTCCACGGACAGCGAGATGGCTTCGGTGAATTTGAACTGCGGGCCGCCGTTGAGGGCGATGAAGTCTTGCCCCTCGAGCTGAAATGCCACGGTCATCACCGATCCTTGCGGTCGCCCCGAGGCCTTGGCGCCTGCTTCACCATAACGAGCCACCTTGCCGATTTTAGAATGTTTGAAAATCGACACATAGAACTTGGCCGCTTCTTCGGCTTGGTGATCAAACCACAGAAACGGGGTGATTTTCTGCATGTCGTGGTCCTCCTTTTCAGCACTCCGGCATTGCAACCGGACGCACCTCGATCGCCCCGCCCGCCGGCAGCGTCGGGATGCGCGACGCGATCGCAATGGCCTCATCCAGGTCCGCGCATTCGACCAGGTGGTACCCGCCGAGTTGCTCTTTGGTCTCTGCGAAGGGCCCGTCGGTCAACACCGGCTTGCCGTTTTTCATGCGCACGGTCGTGGCTAACCTGGTTGGATGCAGTTGCGCGCCGCCGCGGAAGTTCCCGCTCTTGACCAGGCCCTGGATCACTTCTCCGTACTGCGTCATGATCTCGCCCTTCTGCGCGTCCGACAACTTCTCCCACGCATGCTCCTCGAAACAACACATCAGCATGTACTGCATGGCGTTCTCCTTTGGGATGGCACCCCGGTGCCAAGCGTGTTTCTTGCGTTATGGTCTTTGTGCTTTTGAGCGCCGCCGTTCGCTTGCCGCCACCATGTCCGTGAGGTCCGCGGCCGGGCGAATCTCGAAGGGCCCGCCCCGCACACCCGGGTGTTTCGACATCAATTGGATGGCATGGTTCAAGTCCTCGGCCTCGAGGATCAGAATGCCGCCCAACTGCTCTTTAGTTTCCGCGTACGGGCCGTCGGTAACAGATACTTTCCCGTTCTGAAACCGCAGGGTAGCGGCGTTCTGGGGGGGCTGGAGCGCTTCCCCGCCCGCAAAGTGCCCGTTTTTGCGAAGCACGTCGTCGTACGCGAAACACTCGTCGACAAACGCGTTGATCTCGCGTTCGGACATGTTTTCCCACTTTTTCGGATCCATGTAGCCCAGGCAGATGTATTTCATAGGCCCCTCCGCTTCGGTGTGTGACTCGTGGATCGCCCTGTTCACCCGTTAGTCGTTCGGGGAGCCCTCGAATCGACATCGGGACCACAATCTTTTTTTGCGGTCTCAGTGCGGCAACTCGGCCAACCGTCGCTTGAGGAACCGTTGCTCCGGTTCCTGTTGAGTAAGAGTCAACGCCTGTTGGTAGGCGGCTCGGGCGTCGGTGGTTCGCCCCAATCGCCGACAGAGATCCGCGCGCGCGGCGTGTGCCAGGTGATACTTCACGAGATCGCCGCGCCCGAGGATGGCGTCGATCAGAGCCAGCCCCGCCAGCGGCCCGTCGCGCATGGCCACGGCCACGGCGCGGTTCAACTCCACTACGGGAGACGGATTCACCCGTGCCAGCACGTCGTACCAGGCGACGATCCGGGCCCAATCTGTTGCCGCGGGATTGGGCGCTTGGGCGTGCACCGCCGCGATCGCAGCCTGCAAGGTGTACGGACCGAACCGTCGCGACGAGAGCGCCTGTTCCACCAGCGCCAGGCCCTCTGCGATGTGCTCCTGGTTCCAGAGCGAACGGTCCTGATCATCCAGCAGCACCAGGTCGCCGGTCGGCGTGGTGCGCGCGGCGCGCCGTGACTCGTGCAGCAGCATCAGCGCCAGGAGCCCGACGGCTTCGGGCTCGGGAAGCAACTCGACGAGCAGCCGCCCGAGGCGGATCGCCTCGCCCGACAGATTGTGTCTGGTCAGCGACGCCCCGGACGACGCGGCATACCCCTCGTTGAACACCAAATAAATTACCCGCAGCACCGCGTCGAGCCGATCCGGCAACTCGGACTGGCTCGGCACTTGATACGGGATGCGCGCGTCGCGAATCTTGGCTTTGGCGCGCACGATGCGTTGCGCCAGCGTGGGCGGAGGGGTCAGGAAGGCGTGGGCGATTTCCTCGGTGGTGAGGCCGCACACCTCGCGCAGGGTCAGGGCGATCTGCGCATCGGGCGACAGGGCCGGGTGGCAACAGGTGAAAACCAGCCGCAGGCGGTCGTCTTCAACGCTCTCGTCTTCCCTGTCCGCCGGGTCGGTGATCGTTGGGTCGACCGGCTCCGGGATGTCGTCCAGCGCCTCCAACCGGGCGCGGCGTCGCACGCCGTCGATGGCCTTGAACCGTCCGGTCGAGACCAGCCACGCCCGGGGATTGGCCGGCACGCCGTCAGCCGGCCACTGCTCCAACGCGGTCCGGAACGCCTCGTGCAACGCCTCCTCGGCGAGCTCGAAGTCGCCGAGCAGGCGAATCAGGGTGGCGAGCACGCGGCGCGACTCATCGCGGTAGAGTGCGTCTACCATCTCACGCACGTGCTCCAGGGCCTGCTCGCTCACTCCCGCATATTCTCACTGACCCCGGGCAATTCTCAAGTCGAGTTGGGAACTGGTCGCGCTACAACCAGCGGTTACGTCTGAACCAGACCGCCATGCCCACGCCGATGTGGGCAGGAGAACGCGGGGGGACGAGCCCCAGGACGGTCTCCGCTACGGGACCCAGCCGGGCAACGCGGCCGCCTGCTTCACCCACGTCGTCATCTGCGCCTCGTTGAGATCGTCCTCGTGGAGGTCGATCCAGCGCGCGTCCTTGCCCGTGCCTCCGGGTGGAACGGGTCGCAGCGACGTGCCGCGGAAGAAGGTCACCTTGACGTAGTGGGTGAAGACGTGGAACGACAGGAACCAACCCTGGCCCTCGATGCCGTAGAACGGCGAGTTCCACTTCACGGCCTTGCGCACGTTGGGCACGTTGCGCACGATGAGCGCGTCGAGGCGCTTCCCAATGTCGCGCTTCCAGCCCGGCATCGCGGCGATGTACGCCTGCACCGGGGCGTTGCCGTCGGCCTTGGCGATTTGCGGATTGCCGCCTGAAAGGAGTTTTACCGGCTTGGCCGTCGCGCCTGCCTTCGACGAGGACTTGGACTTCGGAGCGCCGGACCGGAGATTCTTCGCGACCGCGGCCTGGATCAAGGCCTTGAACGCCTGAGCATCGAGCACCTCTCCCTCCCCGATGTCGATGGCGCGACGCGTGTTTCCCTCGAGGCTGGAGTTGAAGAGCCCCCGAGGGTCCTGCAAGGAGGCGCCCCGGGCGAACGTCAGCTTGACCACCTGCTTGTAGGCCTCTCCCGTGCACACGATCCCGGCGTGGGACCAAACGGGCACCCCCAGTGGGTTGCTGGGCTTGATCCATTTGCACTCCTCCAGGATGTCCGGGGCCGCCTCGTGGATAAGACGGCGAACCTCCGCGAGGGTCTCGGCGCGCCAGCCACCCAGAGACCGGATCCGCTCGTCGATGAGACGAGAAGCCGCCGTCTCGGTCGCGCGCTCCGCTTCCGCATCTGGCTTGGCCTTCGCGCCTGCCTTCGGCGGGGACTTGGTGGCCGACTTGCGTGGCTTGCTTGCGCGCGACGTGCCCTTGGCCTTCGGCTCACCTTTCTTTGGTTTTAGCGCCACGGGTTATTCTCCAACTTGGTGTAACGCCCGACGGCCTGGCGATCAGCGGCCGGCGGGGCCGGTCCGCTGCCTTGGCATGTTATGCCGCATCGTTGCCCTCAAGGTTCGCCACCAGTCGCTGGAGAGAAGAAAACAGGGTCAGGGTGACCCCAATTGTTCCCCACGATCTCATTTCTCCACTGGGGATAACGTGTGGGCATCACGGGCCAGGAGCCAGCGGCCGTCGGGCTGTTCGCGGTATACCGTTATACGATGCCCGGCGAGCCGTGTCGCTTCCCCACCGGCGCGCGGGGTCACGGACAACTCGTCCCGGCTCCGCGTGTAGGCGACTTCGCCGACGACCACGACCTCTTCCAACTCGCTGATGCAACGGATCGAAAACTGTTGGTGGGCGGCCGGGAAGTTGGCAAAAAATCCTTCCCGGCCAAACGGCGCTTGGCCCGGATTGAGAAACACGACATCGTCCGCCATCAAGGTGAGTAAGCGGACAAGATCTCCGGAGTTGACGGCATTGATCCAGGTTGAATGCACCTCGCGGATTTCTCCTTCATCAGGTCCCATCTGCGGCCTCCGTCGCCAAACAGCATGATCACGCGGAAATCAGAGTGCTAAGGCTCGTCTCTTCGAGAAGCAGTAAGCCAGCGGTCCGCCTCCGCTGCATGCTGTTGCCAGGCGGCTTGAAGACATATCCTAGGCGCTGATGGGGACGCATCTTAGAAGGACCGTGCCAGAGGAGAAGGTGCGAGTCTCCACCGGCTTGAGCCTGACCCTGTTCTGAATCTGCGAGAACGCTGCCTTGCCGGAACCCAGGAAGATCGGGACATAGTAGAGGCGGTATTCGTCGATCAGGCCGGCGGATGCCAAGGCTGAGGCGAGAAGGAGCCCCCCGACGCCTATGGCCCCGCCGCCGGGCTGCGCTTTGAGTCGTGCGACTTCGGCAACCGCATCCCCTCTTATCAGCCGCGAGTTCCAGTCGACTCTTTCGAGCGTCGATGAGAAGACAAGTTTGGGGACTGGCTTCCAGATCTGAGCGTACTCAACGATGACGGCAGGCGCCGAAGGGTCCTGGTCGGCCGTTGGCCAATATCCAGCCATGAGTTCGTACATGCGGCGACCGTACAGGAGGGTATCGGTCTCGCGCTCAACGTCATTGAAATGCCTGTGGAGCTCCTCATCGGGCACGACCCAGCCGGGGTCTCCGGCCGCAGAGTCGATATAGCCATCGAGTGAGAGGGAGGTCGAGTACACGAGTTTGCGCATATCGTCCACCTTGGGAGGGGAGATCCGTCAGGCTGCCTAACGCCAGAACTAACACCCGCCGGCCTCCGACAAAACGAGCGGAGCGAGTGCGCCCCGCTGGCACCCGGTCGGGTTGAGTGATTTGTTAGGCCTGCACCGGTTTTTTTGTTAAACGCCGTGGCATATGACGGAACATTTTCCTGACCACGCGGGAGAAGAGCAGCAGCGTGTATACAAGCGGCATCAGATACCAGTATTGCTGACGCATAAAACGTCGGAAGAGACGCCTTTCCCAACGCTCCGCAACATCTTCTGGCTCTCTGTGCTCTGGCGCACTGGTCGCGTGAATGTGATGACCGAGTTCGTGGAACAGAGTTTCCGCCAAGGTCACCCTCCGAATGATTGATAGCCGCAGTGCCCATGAGGGCGTGCCTCTGAAGATCTTATCAAGGTGTAGATCTATAGTGGCCGGATGGTTCTGCTGTTCCCGAAAGTAAAGCCCAGCGGTATGGACGAACGCGACCTTTCGGCCGCGCGATGGTGTCTTCGCGCGCCGTTGACCTCGCGTAAAGCCTGTTGTTGCGGTGAGGCGTACGTATCGGAGACCCGTCAGAAAACGCGGCGGAACTGTGGAAAGAAGCACATGAACATCGTTCGGTACGGTCGGGTGGGGCACATTCGAGTCATTCTGCACGACGACTTCTGGAAACACCGATCGGTTGCCTCCGTTGCCTAACGTGAAAACTAACCCGCCGGCCCCCGAGCCAACGAGCGGCCGCGAGCCGCCGCGCTCAGACCGGTCGGGTTGAGTGACGGGTTAGGCAGCATTATGTACGGTCGGCTCCACATCTCCAACACTCGGTAAAGGTTGATCCTATAGTTTCCCCACACCGCACACACTTCCACTTGCTCCCCGATCCGGACGAGGCGTCCTTCGTGTGCTCGTACTCTTCCACAATCGCCTTTGCCCGAGGAAGATCACTGTCTCGCAAGACGCAAACTGTGGGTGGTAAATAGTTTCCGGCACCCTGGTTCGAGACAAGCGTGTTTGGAATACTTTCAGCATCCAATAAGCTCATCACCAGTGCCGCATCGCCTTGGTCGTATGTTCTGTAAACCGGAGTTACAGACATGATGTGGACCGCTGCCTAACGCCAGCGCTAACCGGCGCGCGCTGTTCGCGCGTCCGTGTTCAGCGTCTTGTTGGGCGCGGAGTCAGCTGCGAATCGCTTCGGCATGCAACTTCAATCCCAGAGCCGCGATAACCTTGAGGATGGTGTCGAAGCCGGGGCTGCGCTGGCCGGAAAGCGCTTTGTAGAGACTTTCTCGGGAGAGGCCGGCGTCACGCGCGACCTGTGCCATGCCTTTGGCACGCGCAATATCTCCCAGCGCCTTGGCAATGAAGGCCGCATCGCCGTTCGCTTCTTCCAGGCACGCCTCAAAGTAGGCCGCCATTTCCTTGGGGGTTCTCAGGTGCTCGGCAACATCGTAACGACTGGTCGTAGTTTTTCGCATCGTACACTCCTACAGATTGCGGGCAAGACGTAACGCGGATTCGATATCCCTGGTTTGAGTGCTCTTGTCACCACCTGCCAGGAGAATCACCACCTCACGTCCGCGCTGTGTAAAATACACCCGGTATCCCGGCCCGTAATCGATCCGCAATTCTGAGACACCTTCGCCGACCGGCCTGACATCTCCCGCATTGCCAGCCGCCAGGCGCTCGATCCGGGCTTGAACGCGCGCCCTTGCCCGAATGTCTCGCAGGCGGTCGAGCCACCGGGCGAACACATCGGTCTTGCGAATTTCGATCACGACGGGAAGAGTGTATCCTAGTGGCTACACTTTATCAAATGCTACGAATCGGCACGTCGGAGTGAGCTGCCCAACGTCCCGCATGAGCGGCCGAGCGTAAGCGAGGTCCGGCGACCCAAAGGGGCGCGAACTCGATGCGGTTGTTAGGCGTTTTTAAGCTGTTCGAGCCAATCATTAAACCACTCCAGCGGCATTCTCTCTTTAGAAAAATCTAGTTTCTTCAATTGCTCAAGTGAATAACTATTCGCTAAATACATATCCCATTGAGCATCTACATCTGCGGCAACGCCCGTGGCAACATTTATTGCCTTATCTGTATCTACATCAAACATGGCCATATGAAATCGATCACACCAATGAGCAATGTCTTGATGCGTAAATTGTGACGCATCGGGGTTTGCGCGAGTCAATCCCTTTTTTAGTTGAGATTTGATCACGGCTCCCTGTGGTCTACCTACGCGGCCTGGGTGATCCGCGCCGAATCCGGCTCCGCGAGGCGCACCAAGGCCGCGCGGAGTTGGGGTAATGC